>SYFR01000522.1 GCA_005800325.1 Myxococcales bacterium
AGCTTGCAAACAGAAACCCCGACAAGGCGTTGCAACGCGCTTCGGCGCAAGTGCCGGACTGGAGTGGCGGAACGCGACTTGGCGAAAGCCTGAAGAAGTTCAACGACACGTGGGGCCATCAGGCCGGCGATGAGGTCCTGAAGGCGATGGCCAAGCTCATCCTCGCGTCGGTGCGTGCCGGCGACATCGCCGCGCGCTACGGCGGCGAAGAGTTCGTCCTGATCCTGCCCGACACGTCGCTCGACGGCGCGATGCTGGTGGCCGAGCGCATGCGCAAGAACGTCGCGCGGCTGTCGGTTCGCATCGGCAACGAGAAGCTCAAGGTCACGAGCAGCTTCGGCGTGGCGTCGGTTCAGGGCAAGACGCGCGGCGGCGGAGCCGAGCTCATCGAGCGAGCCGACACGGCGCTCTACGCGGCGAAGCGGGCGGGCCGCAACGTCGTGCATGCGGCCCCGCCGGTAACGAAGGACTGAAGTTGGCGCACGACGCGCCGCTCGTCATCCAGATCACCGACGCGCGGGCTCTCGACGAGGCGTCGCTGTTCGCACGCATCGACGCCGCGGCCGCGCTCGGCTCGCGGTACGCGGTGATGCTTCGTGATCCCGAGCTCGTGCCGCGCGAGCTCCTGGCGAAGGGCCGGGCGCTTCGTGACCGGCTGCGCCACGGCGGCGCGCGGCTCCTCGTGAACGACCGGCTCGATCTCGCGCAAGCCCTCTCGGCCGACGGTGTGCACCTCGGACGGCTCTCGGTGGCGCCGAGCCGCGCGCGTGCGCTGCTCGGGGAGGGCGTGCTCGTCACGGTGAGCGCCCATGATGTCGACGAGGCGGTCGCGCGGGCGGCTTCTGGGGCCCTTGCCGTGCTGCTCTCGCCTATCTTCGTGTCACCCGGCAAGGGACCCGCCCTCGGACTCGAGGCGCTCGCGCGGGCGCGGCGTCGACTGCCGCCCGAGGTCGCCCTCATTGCGCTCGGCGGCGTCGATGCGGAGAACGCCTACGACTGCCTCGCGGCCGGCGCCGACGGGGTCGCCTCGGTGCGCGCGGAGCTGCATCGGCTCTTCGCGTGAGGGGGCTGTTGCCGAGGGGGCTGTTGCCGAGGGGGGCTTGGCACTCGGGCGTCCGTGGTAAACACGCGGCGCGATGACGACGAAGCCATGCGCCTTTCCCGAGCTGCCGACCGTGCTCGATTTCCCGCGCGAAGAAGCGGGTGTCCTCGGGTTCTGGAAAGAGCACGGGATCTTCGAGCGCACCCTCCGCGCCGAGACGCGCCACACCGGGCCCTCCAAAGGGCCGTACGTCTTCTACGAGGGTCCGCCGACCGCGAACGGCATGCCCCACAACGGGCACGTGCTCACCCGCAGCATCAAGGACGTGCTCCCGCGCTACCAGACGATGTGCGGCCACGACGTCCCGCGCAAGGCCGGCTGGGACACGCACGGCCTTCCGGTCGAGGTCGAGGTCGAGAAAGATCTCGGCATCCACGGCAAGGCGGAGATCGAGCAGTACGGGATCCGCGCGTTCGCGCAGAAGTGCATCGAGTCCGTGTTTCGCTACACCGAGGCTTGGGAGCACAACACCGAGCACATCGGCTTCTGGGTCGACACCAAGGACGCCTACGTCACGTACCACAAGAGCTACGTCGAGAGCGTCTGGTGGGCCCTCGCGGAGCTGCACAAGAAGGGCTTGCTCTATCGCGGCCACAAGGTCGTCTGGTGGTGGCCGCAAGGAGGCACGGCGCTCAGCGCGGCCGAGGTCGGCTGGAACTACAAGTCGGTCGAAGATCCTAGCGCCTACGTCGCGCTCCCGCTCATCGACGAGCCCGACACCTCGCTCTGCGTGTGGACGACGACGCCATGGACGTTGCCGTCGAACGGCTACGCGGCAGTCCGCGGTGAACTCGACTACGTCGTCATCGCCTGGACCGGCGAGAAGAAGCTCGTCGTCGCCGAGGCGCTCGCCCCGGGCCTCGCGAAAAAGCTCGGCATCGAGTTGTCGATCCTCGAGCGGCGCAAGGGCACAGCGCTCGTCGGCAAGCGGTACCGCCCGTGCTTCGACACCTTCGCCGGCGAGCTCTTCGACGCCGAGGCCGAGCTCAAGGCCGGGGGCACGTGCTCGCTCTACTGGCGCGTGCTCGACGCCACGTTCGTCACGCTGGACGCGGGCACCGGCATCGTTCACGTCGCGCCCGCGTTCGGCGAGGACGACAACGACGCGCACAAGGCCGAGCTTCGCCGCTATCAGGAGCCGCTCGCGGTGCCGCTCCTCTGTGGCCTCGAAGCCGACGGGAAGATGAGCGAGCGCGCTGCGCCGTTCGCCGGCCTCTGGCTCAAGGACGCCGACCCGCTCATCCTGAAGGATCTGGCGAGCCGCGGCCTGCTCGTCCACGAGGAGCGCTATCGTCACGACTATCCGTACTGCTGGCGCGCCGACGAGGATCCGCTGGTGCAGCTCGCGCGGCCCGCCTGGTACATCCGCACCACGAGCCGCATCGAGCAGGCCATCGCCAATAACGAGCAGGTGAAGTGGCTGCCCGAGCACGTGAAAGACGGGCGTTTCGGCGATTTTCTACGAAACAACGTCGACTGGGCGCTGTCGCGGGAGCGCTTCTGGGGCACGCCGCTCAACGTCTGGGTGTGCGGCGAGTGTGGCCGCGAAGAGGCGCCGTCGAGCACGGCCGAGATCCTCGCGAGGAACCCGCGAGCCTTCGAGCCCTTCGAAGAGGCGCGCCGCAACGATCCGAGCCTGAGCGAGCACCTCGTCGTGCACAAACCGTGGATCGACGACGTGACGCTGCCGTGCAGCTGCGGAGCCCCGATGCGCCGCGTGCCCGAGGTCATCGACTGCTGGTTCGACTCGGGCTGCATGCCGTTCGCCCAGTGGGGATTTCCGCACGCCGAGGGCTCGCGCGACCGCTTCGCGAACGCGTGGCCGGCCGACTTCATCAGCGAGGCGATCGATCAGACGCGCGGTTGGTTTTACTCGCTGCTGATGATCTCCACGATGCTCTTCGACGAGGAGACGTGCGCGCGCGTGGGCCTCGAGCCCGTTCCTTACCCGCACCCGTACAAGACCTGCGTCGTGCTCGGGCACGTGTGCGACCGGGACGGCAAGAAGGAGAGCAAGAGCAAGGGCAACTACACGCCGCCCGACGTCATCATGGATCGCGTCCGCATGGAGTTCGCGCCGGTCGATCCCGTCGATCCCAAGCTGTCGCGCCTCCTGGGCAAGCTCACGCTCGAGCCGGGCGTTGCGTTGATCGCGCGGGAAGATTTCGACGGGCTCGATTTTTCCGGAGACGAAGCCAGAGTCGTCCTCTATCGCGCCGACCGCGCCGGCGAGCCGCAGACCTTTCGGCTCGTGCCGCTTCGGGGCCTGCCGCGGCGGGTCATCGCCCTCGCGACGGAAGATCGCGAGCGGCTAGGCCTCGTGCCGGCCCCGGACGGACTCGGCGTGAAGCCGGTCGATGTGCCGCGACTGCCGCAGAATCACCGGGTATTTCTCGAGGATCCGGCGCGACCTGCGCCCGGGGCAGACGCGTTTCGCTGGTTCTTCTATGCCGCGTCGCCGCCGTGGACGAACACGCGGCACTCGCTGAGCAACGTGCGCCTGTTGCAGAAGGACTTCCTCATCAAGCTGCGGAACGTCCACTCGTTCTTCACGATCTACGCGAACATCGACGGCTTCTCGCCGGCGGTGGGGAGCCCCGCGGCAACCGACACGAGCCCCGCGACGCTCGCCGCGCACCCCGGCTACCGGCCGATCACCGAGCGCGCCGAGCTCGATCGCTGGATCGCTTCCGAGGTGGCGCTGACGGTTCGCGAGGTGCGCCGCGCGCTCGACGGGTGCCTCGTCTACGACGCCGCCCAGCGCCTGGTGGAGCTCGTCGACGCGCTCTCGAACTGGTACGTGCGACGCAGCCGCAGCCGCTTCTGGGCCTCGTCGGAGGAGCCCGCCCGCTCGGGAGACAAGCGCGACGCGAGCTTCACGCTCTACGAGGCGCTCGTCACGATCACAAAGACGATCGCTCCCTTCGTGCCGTTCTTCGCGGAGGGCATGTACCAGAACCTGGTGCGCGGACCGTGGCCCGCCTCGCAGCCGACGAGCGTCCACCTCGCCCTGTTCCCCGAGGCCGATGCGTCGGCCGTCGACGAGGGGCTCGGCGCCGAGATGCGGGCGGTGCGCGAGCTCGTGAGCCTTGGGCAGAAGGTGCGCACCGACAACAAGCTGCGCGTCCGCCAGCCGCTCGCGCGAGCCGACGTCGTGGTCTCGGATCGGGACCTCAAGCGGCGCATCGAGCGGCACGCGGCGTTGCTCGCCGACGAGCTCAACGTGCACGAGGTGCGCTGGCTCGAGCCAGGTCAAGAGGCGAGCGAGGTGAGCTACAAGCTCAAGCCGAATTTTCGCGCGCTCGGGCCGCGCCTCGGCAAGGGCGTGCAGGCCGTGAAGCAGGCGCTCGAGAAGGCCGACGCCGCGCGCCTGCGCACCGAGCTCGCGACGACGGGCAGCGTCGCGGTCGCGCTCGAGGGCGAGAGTGTCGTGCTCGCCGGCGAGGAGCTCGAGATCGCCATCGTCGCGCGCGAGGGCTTTGCGGCGGCGGGCGGTCGCGCCGGCGTCGTCGTGCTCCACACCGAGCTCACGCCCGAGCTGCTCGACGAGGGCTTCCTGCGCGATGTGCTCGCGAAGGTGCAGTCAGCGCGCAAGGAGCTCGAGCTCGGCTTCACCGAGCGCGTCACGCTCACCGTCTACGGCGGCGAGCGCGTGCAGCGGGTCGCTGGCGAGCGGCGCGAAGAGCTCATGCGCGAGGCCTTGTGTCGCGAGGTCGTGCTGTTGCCGCTCGACAGCGCGCCGCCTGGGCTCGAGCCGAGCAGCGTCGCCGGCGAGCCGCTCGCGATCGCGCTCCAGCGCTGAGCTTGGGCCGAGCGCGCGAGGAGCGGGGCGCGCCAAGCGAGGTGCGCGCGAGGAGCGGGGCGCGCCAAGCGAGGTGCGCGCGAGGAGCGGGCGCCTCAGTTGCAGGTGATCGTGCTCTTGCCGAGCAGCTGCGCCAAGGACACCTGCGTCGCCGGGTGACCGGGGCGGCGCAGCGTGATGGCCGAGAGGTTCGTGTAGTGCACCTCGAGGATCGGCTCGTCCGAGTCCTTCGGGTCGAGGCCGGAACTCGGGTTCCAGGCGAGGGTTACCTTGTTGCCGTTCACGAGCACGGCGGTGACGCGCTCTTGCAGGGACGACGAAACGTCGCTCCTCAGGGTGTTCACGGTCGAGTCGGCGTCGAGGTTGGGGCTCGAGATGACGAGGCCATCATCGAGCGCCTCGCCGGGGCCGCCGTCGTAGCTCGTCGCGCCGAGCTCGGCCGGCGCGTTCAGCTCGATCGTGATCACGGCCGCGCTCGTGTCGAAGGGCGAGAGCGGCGGCTTGCAGGTCTCGTCGTTGCTCGCCACGACCTCGAGGGGCGAGACGATCTCCTCGACCAAGGTGAACGTCTTGTCGGCCTCGGTGCCGGCCTTGTAGATCCCTTGAAAGGGCTGCTGATCCGGCACGTCGTAGATGTCGACGCGGTAGGTGACGCCGTAGACGAGCTCGCCCGCGTCGAGCTGGAGCGCGCCGTCGGTAAAGCTTTTGGTGACGACGCCCGCCTGCAGATCCTCGTCATTTGCCCAGATTTGCCCGTTCACGCTCTCGGGCGTGTCGCCGGCGTCGACGAGGACGCTCGACGCGAGCGGGCGCAGGCGCGCGGTGCCGGACGGCTTGTTCTCGGGGATGCTGGTCTCGACCGTGAGCGTCGTGGCCTCGGTCACGAGCGACGCCGGGAACACGTAGGCGTCGAAGATGAGATCGCGGTGGGTCGAGAAGGTGCCGAGGTCGCTCGCGCCGAGCGCGCTCGGTAGCCCGACGTGCGCGTTGTGCGAGAGAAACGCGCGGTAGCCCTCGGCCGTGATCGCGATCGAATAGTCGTCGAACGCGCCGATGCCCTCGAGCGCGAAGCGGCCGCTCGCGTCGACCTCGCCGGGGATGAGCGCGCCGCCCACGCTCGCCTCGATGCTGTATGCGGTGAGGCGCGAGCCGAGGGCGCCGTCGAACACCGACCCGCCGAAGTCCACGGTGTGCGTCGCGTGCACGGCCTCCTTCACCGGGGGGGTGATCGTCGTCGGATCTGCACAGCCCGCGACGGGGAGCGCCAAGGGACCGAAGATGACGAAAGGCAAGACGCGAGCGAGCGTGCGCATGCGGGCATCCTAACAGCGGACGGGCGGCCCACGCCCAATTTCAAGCGAGAATTTGCCTGCATGCGGCGCCGCGCGGGCGTATGTGGACGGCATGCCGACCGACAGCGCGCTCGTCCGCGTGGTGGCGCCCCGCTCGCCGACGAGCCCGATGGTGCTCACCTGCGAGCACGCCTCGCGCGAGCTCCCGAACGGCGTCTCGTGGCCCGAGGCGGATCGCTGGCTTGCGGGCACGCACTGGGCGTGCGACTTCGGGGCCGCCGAGCTGACCCATGAGCTCGCTACGCTGCTCGGCGCGGCCGCGGTGCTCGCCGGGTTCTCGAGGCTCTGGATCGATCCGAATCGCCCGCTCGACTCCGCGACCCTGCTTCGTGACGTCGCCGACGGCAAGGTGATCGCGCTCAACCATCGCCTCGACGCCCTCGAGCGCGAGCGTCGCCTCGAGGCGTGGCACGCGTACCACGACGCCGCGCACGCGCTGCTCGATGGCACGGTCGCCCCCATCGCGCTCGCGGTCCACAGCTTCACCCCGACCTACGAAGGAACGCGGCGGTCGGTCGAGCTCGGGGTGCTCTTCGACGAGGAAGAGGCGCTCGCCGTCCGGCTCGCCGAGCGGCTCGCGGCCCTCGGGGTCGACACGCGGCTGAACGAGCCGTACTCGGGGAGAGACGGGCTCATCTACGCCATCGGCCGGCACGCGACCTCGCACAAGAAGCGCGCGCTCGAGCTCGAGGTGCGGCAGGACCTCGCGACCGATCCGAGCGTGCGGGCGAGCCTCGTCGTGGCGCTCGCCGAGTTCGGTCACGACGTCGCGCGGGAGCTCGCCGGCGGCGCTGCGTGATGCGCTCGCGGGCGCGAGCTCGTGCGGCCTGAGGCGGCGGGCTCGACGCGCGCATGAGGCTCGCATCCGCGGCGGAGCTGGGCTAAGGTCGGCGCGATGGTTACCGTCGGCTGCGCAGGCTTTCCCGTGCCGGCGACACGATACTTCAAGGAGTTTTCGTTCGTCGAGGTGCAGGAGACCCACCTCTCGCTCCCGGGCTGGGGCACGATCCGCCGCTGGCGGCGCGAGGCCCCGGAGGGCTTCCGCTTCGCGCTGTTCGGGCCGCGCAACGTGGGGCAAGAGGGCTTTCGCGTCGGCAAGGTGACCGAGACCGCGCTCGAGAGCATCGAGAAGATCGCCGAGCAGCTCGAGGCGACCGCGGCCATCTTCGTCAGCCCTCCCGAGTTCGGCCCGTCGCGTACCAACAAGACGGTGCTCAAGGAGTTCCTGGTCGCGGTGAAGAAGCGCTTCGACACCGTGGTGTTCGAACCCTCCGAGGGCTGGGATCTCGACGACTGCGACGCGCTCGGCGAGCTGTCGGGCGCGCTCATCGCGCGCGATCCGCTGCTCCAGGGGTTGAGCAAGCGCAAGGTGGCCTACTACCGGCTGCACGGACCGGCGGGGCACAAGTCGCGCTACGAGGATCCCGCGATCGAGAAGCTCAGCGAGATCGCCGCGGGCGCCAAGCACGACGAGGCGACGTACGTGTTCACCAACGTCGACATGTTCGCGGACGCCAAGCGCTTCAAGAAATCGCTCCAGGCGCTGATGCCGTGCTGAAGCGGCGGTGATTCCGGGGCGGATGAGGGCCTGATGTCCCGCGGCATCGCGGCGTCCGCCGCCCAACGCGCGACGCATCGAGCGGGACCGCCAGCGGAGGCCAGCGCGTGAAGCCGCTCCTTGGCACGGCGTGCGCTGGCATCCTCGCAGAGCTCGCGGCATGCCCGTCGCTGCTCGCGTTCGACTTCGATGGCACGCTCGCGCCGATCGGGCTGCGCGAGACCGCCGCGATGCAGCCGACGACGCTGCAGCTCTTCGCGGAGCTCTGCCGGCGCTACCCGTGCGCCGTGATCTCTGGGCGAAGCCGCGCGGACACCGAGTCGAGACTCGCGGGCACGGCGCCCGCCTACGTCATCGGCAACCACGGACTCGAGCCGAGCGAGCTCATGCGAAGCCTCGTGCCCGACCTCGACGAGATCCGGCGCTCCCTGCTCGGCTCACTCGGGAGCGACTCGGAGGTGGACATCGAGGACAAGCGCTACTCGGTCGCGCTGCACTACCGCGCCGCTCGCGACAAGCGGCGCGCGCTCGCGAACATCCGAGCGGCCGTGGCGCGACTCGCCGTTCCGGTGCGCCTCGTCGCGGGAAAGCTCGTCGTCAACGTCGTCCACGCACAAGCTCCTCACAAAGGCGACGCGCTCGGCACCTTGATCGCGCGCGAGCGTGCGCAAATGGCGCTCTTTGCCGGCGATGATGTCACCGACGAGGACGCCTTCGCGCTCGCAGCACCGAACGTCGTCACGGTGCGCATCGGCGCGTGCAGGCGCACCCGGGCGCAGTACTACCTGCGCGAACAGCACGACATCGATCGGCTGCTCGCCCGGCTCGTGGCAGCGCGCGATCGCGGACCGGACGGAGCCACCTTTGAGATTTGAACTCAAGACCTGCGGTTTAC
>SYFR01000523.1 GCA_005800325.1 Myxococcales bacterium
AAGACCTCGTCCGGAACCACGCGTCACACTACGAGGGCAACAAGGTGCCCGACCCCTTGCCGCCGCTGAAGCCACGGCTCCGGAGGGTCAAGTGATCGATCCGACTGTGATTTCTCCCCGCCGCAAAGGAGCCGCACCCAAATCAATTGACGCGGCTCGCGCATGAGAAAAGCGTTTGCGGCGAGGTACGCCAAGTGAACGAAACGAGGATGAACGCGGAGCGCGGCGCGCGGGCGGCAACGCTCCTGGCGCTGGCTTCGACCCTGGGTCTCGCGGCAACGCTGCAAGGCTGCGCCGCCACCGAGTGCAACGACGCGCTCGACAAACTGCTCGGCGAGTGCGGCTTCAGCGCCGCGGCGCTCGACGGTGCGATCGTGCAGTGCGAAGACCGGCCGCTCTGCGAAGCCGAGTGCGTGCTCGACAGCGACTGCGAAGACATCGTGAGCACGGACGCCAATAACTCCTACGACAAGTGCCGCGCAGAGTGCGCGAAGAACCCCTGAACGAGGCGCGGCGATGAACCCGACGAAATTTCCCTTTTCGGCGCTCTGCGCGCCGATGGCGAGCATGATGGTGGCGGCGGCGCTCTCGAGCGCGGCCTTCGTCTCGACGACGCTGGTGAGCGCGCCCGCGCTCGCGGACGACGAAGAAGACGAGGGCAAGTCCGACGAAGAGATCGAGGCCGAAGAGCGCGCCCGCAAGCGCAAGAAGGCCGAGGCCGCGGAGGCCGCAGCGGCGGCGACCGCGGCCGAGTCGGTGAAGAGCAGCGGCAGCGACGGCACGAAGGACCACGACCGCTGGGTGGGTCACATGGGCGTGGGCTGGTTCGGCGTGAGCAGCGTGCCGATCGCGGCCGGCAGCCCGACGGGCACCGACGAGAACCCGGGGATCGCACCCGGCGGCACGGCGAGCCTCTCGGTACCGACCATCGGCGTACGCTACTGGCTCTCGGAGCGCGCGGGCATCGACGCCGGCGTCGGCTTCTCGCTCGCGACCGGCTCGATCTCGGCGACGACGCAGGCCGCCGACAAGCAGACGGCCTGGGGCGTCGCGGCGCATCTCGGCCTGCCGCTGTCGCTCGCGAGCGGTAAGCACATCAGCATTCAGCTCACGCCGGAGGTGAACTTCGGCTACGCGTCGAGCACGGTCGATCCCGCGGTGCAGAAAGATCCGCCGCCGGCGGCCGAGCTCGGCGGCACGCGCCTCGACGTCGGCGCGCGCTTCGGCGGTGAGGTGCACTTCGGCTTCATGGACATCCCCGAGCTCGCGCTCGAGGGGTCGGTCGGCGCGTACCTGACGCACCAGCGCACGACGATCACGGTCAAGGACGTGGAGTACGCGGACTCGAGCGTGCTCTTCACCACGGCGAGCTTCAAGAATCCGTGGGAAATCTTCACGAGCACCATCGCCGCGCGCTATTACTTCTGAGCGCGCGCTGAACGCGTGGGCCGGCGTGCGCTCGATCGAGGGCCTCTACTGCTGGCTCACGCGGCCTACCGGCTCACGCAACCTGCCGGCTCACGCGACCTGCCGGCTCACGCGACCTGCCGGCTCACGCGACCTGCCGGCCCACGCAACCCTGCCGGCTCACGCAACCCTGCCGGCTCACGCAACCCTGCCGGCTCACGCAACCTGCCGGCTCACGCGACCTGCCGGCCCACGCAACACTTCTTTTACCGCTTGGTTTCTGGTTTCCTTGCTGAGGTGACGATCATGAAGCGACTCGACGCGTCGGTAGTTTCGTTCGCGGCACGGCGCTTTTTGGCTGGCTCGGGCTTGGTGGCTTGCTCGGTCTTCGTGGCCTGCTCGGGTGGCGGTACTCCCGTCGAGGTGTTCGGCCCCGGGCCCGGCGCCGACGAGCCCACCGACGGGACGCTCCCCGGCGGGCCCACGGTAGGCTCGGGCTCACCGAGCGGCGGGAACGGGCAGACGACCGGCCAGGGCACCACGACGAGCGGCTCGGGCGCCGGCGGCAGCGACCCGTCCGGAGCGACGAGCTCGACGGCGACGGGCGGCGGCGACTGCATCACCTGCGCGGCGTACGTCTCGGGCGATTTCGCCGGCACGACGTTCTGCGAGCCGTCGATGGCCATCGTGACCGCGCTCTTTCAGTGCGCGTGCAGCGGCTGCACTGCCGAGTGCGAGCCGACTTGCCAGGCGGGCGAGCCGGCCGGCAGCACGTGCCAGGCCTGCGCGCACGAGCTCTGCCCGGCGGAGCTCAGCGACTGCCTCGCCGACGGCGGCTGATCCGCGACGAGCTCAGCGCACGACGCGCGCTCTGCATCAGCGGGGCGGGGGGCACGGCGTACCGAGCGGCGCCGGCGCGGGCACGACCGCAGTCCCCTTGGACAGGTAGGTCGCGAAGAAGCAGCCGTATTGGTATTTGACGTCGTCGAGCTGCGCGAAGATGGCGTGCGGATCGTAGATCCCGTCGCCCTCGTACTGCACGACGACTCCGGTGTACGGCGTGCCGTCCTCGGCAGTCGCGTTGTCGGCAACTGGGTAGTCGACGAGGCCGCTCTTGCCGTCGAGCGCGAGCGCCTCTTGCATCGAGGGCCAGACCACCTCCCCCGCCTGCTCGTGGCCATAAGACAGCGCGACGGCGTCGAAGAGCGTCGTCGGAAAGTAGGAGTCGTCCTTGCCCACCGGCTCGTAGACAGGACGCACCGGGTGCCCCTCGAGCGGCCGGCGGCCGAGGCGCGGCATGTAGACGGACGGCTCGGCCGGCTCCCACGCGGTCTCGAGCAGGTGGAGCGCCGGGTGCATGAAGGTGAGCGATTTGCTGCTGCCGAGGAGGATGGGCACGAGCACCTTGCCGCCGACGAGCGTGGTCTCGAGGATGAAATGGCTCCAGTAGCCGCCAGCGCCGGTGGGGGCGACGGCGCGCAGGCGCGGCTCGGTAGCGCCGATGAGGTTCGTGTACATGCCGCCCATCGACTGGCCCATGGCGAGCGCCGGCGAAGCTCGGAAGCGAAATGCCGACTTGCCCATGGGTAGCGTCGGACCGTCGCAGCCGGCGAGCGCCTCGGGCGCGATCTCGAGCGCCAGGAGCGCGTCGAGGTAGAGCCGCTGCTCGAGCACGCCCTGGCGAAACGTGTCGCGAAAGGCCTTGAGATTGTCGAAGTTGAGATAGGCAATGTCGCTCGCGCCCGGAACGCGCTCGGGATTGACCGGATGCGCGCTGCCCGCGGACGCAAAGCCGTGCTCGGCGAGGACGTAAGCCGGGCCCTTGCCCTTCTCTGGCATGCCCATCGGCTCGGCGACGCGCCCGCGATCGACGACCTGCGACGAGAGGCCGCCCGAGCCGTGGAAATAAAGGACCAGCGGATAGCCGTCTTCGGGCATGGGGCCCTTCGGGATCGTGACGACGATGGGGATCTCGTCCTCGCGCTGGACGGCGAGCCCCGCTTCGTTGAAGGAGAAGACCCCGTCTTGGGCGAACGGCGGCTCGCCTCGCTGAAACTGCGGCACCTTCATGCGACCGACGAGCTCGCAGAAGCGCTCGTGGCTCGTGCCGTCGTCGGGATCGAGGTGCAACGCGACGATGGCGGCGTCGTGCTCGGCGCGCACCGCATCGCCGAGCGTGGAAAGCTCCTGGACGACGTCGCCGGTCGTGAACACCGTGGCGGCGACGACGTGCGCCGTGTCGAAGCCGAGCTCCGCGAGCGTGCCCTCGAGCGGCACGAAGTGGGGCGCGAGCTCGGCGTCGCCGCTGCCCGAGAGGAGCGCGCGCATGGCCTCGGAGGGTTGAACCGGGAAGCCCGTGGCGTCCTTCACGCGATCGGTCACGACGAACGCGTAGGTGCGCTTCGGCGCGAGCACGAAGCCGGGGCGCGCCGCGATCGCGAGCAGCGGCACCGAGACGTAGGCGTCGAGCTCCGGCGTCGAGGTGACCGTGGGGAACAGGCGCCCGCGCTCGGGCGAGCTCGGATCGACGTCGATGAGCAGCACCTCGGCGTCGAGCTCTGCGGGCACGAGCGCGCTCGGCTCGCGGGGGGCGAGCGGCCCCGTGAACTGGAAGTAACCCACGGGCAGCGTCGGGAATCCGGGGCGATCGACGGCGATCTCGAGCAGGCCCGCGACGAGCAGGTTGTCGTTCGGGTTCGGAAAGCCCGAGAGCTCGGGACCGCCGGTGCTCGAGAGGCGCGCGTCGAGCGGGTACGGCAACGCGAAGAACTGCGATGGCTGGGCGAGATCTGCGGACGGCTCGAAGACGGAGGCCGCGCCGGGCAGCGCGTCCGGAGCGTACGTGCAGCCGACGAGAGGCAAGAGCGACAGCGACGCGAGGGCGCTCGACGAGAGGCGCATGCGCGCATGCTACTCGCAGCGGGGCGCCCCGTCGCCGGCCCTGATGCCGTTCTCGGTTGCGTCCCGAGGTCACGCAAGGCGCGAGCCTCCGCGGACACGACGCAGATGGGCTTCTCGCGGACAACGAGCGGCCCGACAACGAGCTACCGCCGCGCCGCGAGCGGCAAGCGCACGAGCGGCGCCGCCATGCCCGCGTCGTAGAGCATCGCGTACGCCGCCATGCTGCGAAGCACGCGCTTCGTGTAGTCGCGCGTCTCGGTGTACGGGATGGCCTCGACCCAGAGATCGAACGAGGCGCCCGGACTCTCGTCGAGCCACCGCGCGGTCGCGCCGGGGCCTGCGTTGTAGCTCGGGATCGCGAGCACCGGCGCGCTCGGGAACTTGTGAGCCAAGATGGCGAGGTAGCGGCACCCGAGGGGGATGTTGCCCGCGGGCGTCTTGAGCGACGCCGGCGTGGCGTGGAGGCCGAGCGGCGCCGCCATGCGCTCGGCCGTGGGCAGGATGAGCTGCATGAGACCGTACGCGCCGGCCGGGCTCGACGCGCGCGGGAGAAAGGCGCTCTCTTCGCGCATGATGGCGTAGGCGAGGTGCTCGGGGATGCGGTTGTCCTTGGCGTAGGTCGCGACGAGCGCGCGGTGCGGCCGCGGGTAGGCCACCTCCCAGAGGCTGCGCCAGATCCCCGCTGGATAGTGCTCGTCCCAGAGGCCGCTCGCGCGCAAGACGCCGTGCGACTCGGCCGGCGCGTCGATGCGGGCAAGGAGGGAGGCCGCCGCCCACAAGAGGGGAGCCGGGGCGGCGGCGGTGCGGACGCCGAGGAGCTCGAGCTCGGCGAGGGCGGCGCGGCTCTCCCCCTGGCGCACGAGCTCGACGGCGCGCCGAAACTCAGGGCGGTGGAGCTCCGGGTCGTCGGGGATGAGGAGCTCGCCGCGAGGCTCGCCATCCATCGTTGCGGCGAGCGTGCGATTGGCAAGCTCGAGGTCGAGCTCGGCGAGACGCGAATAGGCAAGAAGCATGTAATAGCCTAATGGGTAGTCGCGAATGACGCCGGCGAGCTCGAGCATCCCGCGGTCGCGCTCGCCGAGCTCGAGGTGCGCGCGAGCGAGGAAGTACTGCGGGCGGCCTTCTGCCCAATAGGGTCGCCGGCGAGCCTTGAGGCGAATGGCACGCTCGAGGGGCACGACGGCGCTCGCCCAGTCGCCGGCGCTCATGCGATCGCGGGCGAGCGTGAAGAGCCCCTCGTCCACCATGTCGCCGTTCGGGTAGGCGTCGGCGATCGCCGTGAGCATCTCGGTGAAGGCCGCGACGTCGCCGAGCTCGCGGGCGGCCTCGGCCCCGTGGAGGCGCGCGTCGTCGGCGAAGCGATGGTCGGGAAAGCGGCTCTCGATCGCGCCGTAACGCTGGCGGGCGAGCGACGGATGCCCTGCCCGCAGCGCCGAGCGGGCCCCGAGGAAGAGCGCGTTCACGTAGCTCGCGTCACCACCGCACTTCTCGAGCGCCGTGCCGTACGCATCAGAGGACTCTACATAACGCTTGAGCGTGGCGAGCGCCTTGCCGCGCGCGAAATGCGCCGCACATACGGCCTCGCTCGGCGAAGGCTCGACTCCGTCTCTCGCGAGCGCGCCGAGCAGCCGATCGACCGCCGCGAGCGCCTCCCGCCCTTGCTGCGCATCGGCGAGTGACCGCGCCGCATCGACGAGCTCGGCGACCGGCGGCGAGAGAAAGCGCTCGCGGCGTGTCGATGGCAGCGTCGAGAGCGCCTGCTGCTCGAGCTCGCGCGCCTCCCCGCCACCCTTGCCGAACGGCGAGTCGTGGATGATGACGCGCGCCACCGAGACCGCGAGCTCGGCGCGCGCCTCGCTCGGCTGGTTCAAGAGCGCGCGCGCGAAGCGCAGTCCCTCGAGCTGCCACTCGGACGGGCGGGGCTCGCGGGCGAGGAAGCCTTGCCAGAGCGGCGCTGCCTCGTCGATGCGCGAGAGGGCCGCGAGGGCGCGCGCCCGGATCGTCAGCGTGGCGTCGGCGTGGCGGGGGGATGGCTCCATGGCGTCGAGGCGCACGAGCGCCGCGCTCGGCTCCCCGATCTCGACGAGCAGGCGCGCCGCGTGAAGTCGCGCGTCGTCGGCGAGGGTCCACTCGGTGATCGCGACGTCGTCGAAGGCGCGCACCGCGGGGCCAGGAAGACCTGCCTTTTGGTAGAGCAAGCCGAGCTGATGGAGCCACGCGGGATCCGCCCCGGCCGACCTGACTGCGGGGGTCACGGCCGGCGGCGCGACGGTCGCGGTGGGCGTCGCCGATGCTGCCACGCGCGCGGCGAGCAGCTCGGCCGCTTCTTTGTACGCCTCGCGCTCGACCGCGGCGCGCACGGCGCGGAGGCTCGGCTCGTCGAGCACCGGGACGATGCTCGCGGCCTCGAAGGTCGCGGGCGTCTCGGGCACGCTCGCCGCCGCGTCTCGAGCGGACGCCGGGCTCAGGCCCGAAGAAGTCGCCCCGTCGATGCCGGGCTCGAGGCTCGACACCTCGGCAGGGGTGTCGCTCGGCGGCACGAGCGCGATGAAGCCAGGCGCCGGCGCGTAGCCCGCGGGCGCACTCGGCAAGCAGCCGTCCGCGGCGAGCACGAGCAGGGCGAGCGCGCTGCCGCAGAGGCCCATCCCCCACGCGCGGGGCCGGTGAGCGCGAGCGGAACGCGATGCCACGATGGCACCTTAGCAGCAGGCGCCAAGAAATCGGCAGCACGGCACGAGGCCTGCCCGTGCCGCGGGCGCGGGAGAAACCGCGCGCCGCGACGATGATCGATCGTGCCCCCTCGTGCGACCCGCTGCCTCGACCCTGGCGACGACGACTACCCCGCCGCGCTCGGCGCGCTCGCGACGCTCGGATGGCGTCGCGCGCCACCGCTCTATGTGCGCGGTACCTTGCCGAGCGGACCGGCGCTCGCCGTCGTCGGGACGCGCCGCTCGACCCCGCAGGCCGAGGCCTTCGCCGAAGCGCTCGTCCGCGAGCTGTCGAGCACGGGGATCGCCATCGGCTCGGGCGGCGCGCGCGGCATCGACGCGGCCGCTCATCGCGCGGCGCTCGAGGCGCGGGGGCGCACCTTCGTCGTCACGACGGGCAGCCTCGACGAGCCTTACCCGCCCGAGCACGCGGGGCTTTTCGAGGACGTCCTCGAGGCCGGCGGCGCCGTGCTGTCGCTCGAGCCCGACGGCGCCGAGCGGGTGACCGCGCAGTTTCTTCGGCGCAACCACGTGCTCGCTGCGCTCTGCCACGCGGCGCTCGTGGTCGAGGCTCCCCACCGCTCGGGCGCACGCCACACGGCACGCGTCGCGCGCTCACTCGGGCGGCCGGTGTTGGCGGTTCCGCACGCGCCGTGGAGTCACTCCGGGGCAGGCTGCGCCCAGCTGCTCCGCGCGGGCGCCACCCCCGTCACGTCGCCCGCCGACGTGCTCGCGGTGCTCGCGTCGTGTTGCGGCCCGCTCCCTCGCGCTGACGCTCACACGGCGCTGAATGGGCGCAAAGCCATGAGCGTCGCGGGCTCCGGGATCGGGTCGGGCCAGCTGACGCTCGTGCCGCGATCCGACGAGCGAACGTCACGCACGACGACCTCGCGCGAGCCCACGTCACGCGAGCAGGCCTCACGCGAGCAGGCCTCACGCGAGCAGGCCTCACGCGAGCCCGCTTCACGCGAGCAAGCCTCACGCAAGCAAGCCTCACGCGAGCCCACGTCACGCGAGCAGGCCTCACGCGAGCCGGCCTCACGCGAGCCGGCTTCACGCGAGCCGATCTCACGCGCGCAGGAGCCGCTCGACCCCGGATCGCTCGAGCCGGACGAGCGCGCGGTGTTCGCCGTCGTCGAACGCGAGCCGGTGCACCTCGACGTGGTGTGCGAGCGCGCCCGGATTTCCGCGCGAGCGGCGCAGGCTGCGCTCTTGCAATTGTGCCTGCTCGGGGTAGTTAGGGAGGGCCCGCCGGGTCAGTTCGCGCGCGCGTGAGGACGAGCTTCGACATGAGCCACAGTTTGCACGAGATCCCCGAGGTGACGATCGTGGGCGCGGGGCTCGCGGGCTGCGAGGCCGCGGTGCAGCTCGCGCGGCGAGGGGTCCGCGTGCGCCTCTCTGAGATGAAGCCGAAGAAGCGCACGCCGGCGCAGACCAGCGACACCCTCGCCGAGCTCGTCTGCTCGAACTCGCTTCGCGGCGCGTCACTCACGAACGCGGTCGGCCTCTTGAAAGAAGAGCTGCGCCTCTCGGGCTCGGTCGTGATGAAGGCCGCCCTCAAGACACGCGTGCCCGCCGGTGGCGCGCTCGCCGTTGATCGCGAGCGCTTCAGCCCGCTCATGACCGAGCTCGTGCGCTCCGAGCCGGGGATCGAGCTCGTGTGCGCCGAGGTCGAGACGATCCCGGCGGAGCGCCCCGTCATCCTCGCGACCGGGCCGCTCACCAGCGACGCGCTCGCCGCCGATCTCGCCCTGCACGTGGGGCAGGAGCACCTCGCTTACTACGACGCGATAGCTCCCATCGTGAGCGCCGACTCCATCGACTTCGGCATCGCGTGGCGGCAGTCGCGCTACGACAAGGGCGGCAACGACTACGTCAACTGCCCGCTCTCGCGCGACGAATACGATGCGTTCGTCGCGGCGCTGCTCGCAGCGGAGAAGGTGAAGCCGCGCGAGTTCGAGCAGGTGCGGTACTTCGAGGGGTGCTTGCCCGTCGAGGTGATGGCGGAGCGCGGGCACGAGACGCTCGCGTTCGGACCGATGAAGCCCGTCGGGCTCGTGGATCCGCGCACGGGCAAGCGTCCCCACGCGGTCGTGCAGCTGCGCCCGGAAGACGAGGCGATGACCGCGTACAACCTGGTCGGCTTCCAGACGCGGATGACCTGGCCCGAGCAGCGGCGCGTCCTCGGGACGATCCCGGGGCTGGCCCAGGCCGAGTTCTTGCGCTTCGGCGCCGTGCACCGCAACACGTTCGTCGACGCGCCGGTGTTGCTCGACGGCACGATGCAGCTGCGGGCGCTGCCGGGCGTGTACCTCGCCGGCCAGCTCGCCGGGGTCGAGGGCTACGTCGAGAGCGCCGCCGGCGGGCTTTTATGCGGGATTTTCCTGGCGCAAGCGCTGCTCGGCCAAGCGGTCACGCCGCCGCCCGCCACGACCGCGCTCGGCGGAATCATGACGCACCTCGCGCGCCGGCAAGACAAGGGGCGCTATCAACCGTCGAACCTGACCTGGGCGCACCTGCCGCCCATGGATCTGGGCCAGAAGCGCATGAAAAAACCAGCGCGGTATGCGCTCTTGGCCGAGCGCGCGCTCGCGGAGCTCGCCCCGTGGCTCGTGGCCATCGGCTCGCCGGAGCCGTCGGGACCGCCCTTCGCAACGCCGCCCGATGACGCCGCGCCGGAAGGCAGCGGCTGCCGCACCGGCACCTGAGCGCGCCGGTCGGGTTCAGGCCTCGCCGGACTTCTTCGACTTCGCCTCGGGCTAGTCGTCGCCGGACTTCTTCGACGTCGCCTCGGGCTAGTCGTCCTCGCCGGACTTCTTCGACTTCGCCTCGGGCTAGTCGTCGTCGTCTTCGTCGTCGGACTTCTTCGACTTCTTCTTGGGCTTTTCGTCGTCGTCGTCGTCCTCGTCCTCGTCGGACTTCTTCGACTTCTTCTTGGGCTTTTCGTCGTCGTCGTCGTCCTCGTCCTCGTCCGCGTCCTCGTCCTCGTCCTC
>SYFR01000524.1 GCA_005800325.1 Myxococcales bacterium
GCGACTTGCCGAAGCTCATCGCTTTACCGCCGCCGGCCTGAAGCTGCCGCATGAACAGGTAGAACATGCCAAGCAAGAGCAGCATCGGCAGGATCGTCACGAGCGCGCCCGACCACATGGGCGACCCCTCGTCCTTCTCGAACGTGACGGAGACGCCGTGCTGGCGGAGCTTGTCGACGAGCTGATGATCGACCTTGTCCGGACCCTCCGTCACCTTCTTCGTGGTCTGGCCCGACGCGGGATCTTTCGTGACGAAGTAGTACTCCCCGTCCTTGATGACGACGCTCTCGACGAAGAGCTCCTTCGCCTTGTCGGCCTCTACCATCGCGAGAAAATCGGTGTAGTTGACCTTCTTCGCGGTCGGACGATCCGGGCTCACGACGGTCCAGATCGCGAGGAACGCGACGATGAGCATTACCCAGAGGAGGAGGGTCTTGTGCGATTGCTTCACGGGGCTCTCGGGCAGGGTTTTTGCCGTGCGGCTTGGTCGCCGCAGGCGAGTTCACAGCATGTTCATCGTTCGTCCGGGAGGACAGACGTATTTTCAAAAATGTCCACGGTGACGTCGCGACCACCGCTCAGTCGTACCGTGCTGTAGCGCCGTCCGAGGCGGGCCGCCCGCTCGAGTTGCCGACGCTGAGCGCGGCCGAACGAGGCGAGAAGCTCGTCTTCTTGGGGGCGAGCGAGCATGTCCGAGAGGTGGCATAGGTGCTCGACGACCCCGGGAGAGAGCTGCTCGAGCAGCGGCACCACCTCGTGGCGCACGCGGGCCCGCAGGAACCGCCGATCGCGGTTCGATGGGTCGTCCGTGTAAGCTAGCTGCTGACGCTCGAGGTGCAACAGAACGTCGCTTCGCCGCGCGAGCAAAATGGGACGAACGACGTCGATGCCCGCCCCGACGGGGCTCGGCGCGCGCGGCGGGAGCACGGCGAGGCCCCGCGGCCCGGCTCCGCGAAGCACGCGCAACAGCAGCGTCTCGGCGCGATCGTCGGCGGTGTGCCCGAGGGCGATGACGGAGGCTCCGTGGCGCTGCGCCGCCGCTGCGAGGGCATCGTGTCGCGCCGTCCGTGCGCGCTCCTGAAGATTCGGGCCCGGCGCGACCGACGCGAGGCAGACCTCGAAGGGGACGCCAACTTTCTCCGCCACGAGCGCGGCGTGCGACAGCTCGCGCTCGGCCTCGGCGCGGAGGCCGTGGTTTACGCCGACGGCAGCGAGCGTGTGGCCGAGCTCGCGTCGAAGCAGTGCGAGCCCGTGCAAGAGCGCCGTCGAGTCGGGCCCGCCCGAAATCGCGCACAGGACGAGGTCGCCGCGCGCGAAGAGCCTCTCGTCGCGGACGAGCCGGCGCGCGAGCGTGACGAGGCTCGGCGGACGGCTACTGCGCGCCATCGCGACCCTTGGCCGCGTGCGCGCGAGGGGACAGCACCGCCACGGTCTCCAGGTGACTCGTCTGAGGGAAGAGATCGAACAACGCGAGCGTGTCGATGTCGTAGCCGGCGCCCGCGAGGACGGCGAGATCGCGCCCGAGCGTCGCCGCGTTGCACGAGACGTACACGACACGGCGGGCGCGAGCGGCGGCGATGTTTCTCACGGCTCCCGGCGCCCCGGCGCGTGGCGGATCGAGCACGACGAGCGGCAGGTTGCGCGCAAACGCGAACGCATTGGCGTCCTCTACGCGGACCTTCACGGCGAAGAGCCCGCGCGCGTGGAGGTTGTCGGCCAACGAGGTCGCGGCATCGCGGTCCGCCTCGACCGCGACGAGTGAGCCGACGTGTCGTGCGAGCAGCACGGTGAGCGCGCCGCTTCCGGCGAAGAGCTCCACCGCGCGTTCGGCGTCGCCCGCACCTTCGGCAACGGCTCGCGCCAGCGCCGCGCCACCAACGGCCGAGGCCTGCGCGAAGCCACCGCTCGGTGCGAGGAGCGGCAGTCCGTCCGCGGCGATCGACACGCACCGCGCATCGCCCACCGAGAGCGGGGCCGTCGCGCCGGAGAGCCGCACCTCTGCGCCCGCGATGTGCTCGCGCGCCTGCTCGATGCGGCCAAGGAGCGCGCCGTCGAGCTCCCCGTCGAACTCGACGTCGTAGACGCGGCGGCCGCCCGCTCCGAGCGCGACCCGCGCCTCTCCGGCGCCACGGCAAGCAGCGAACAGCGCGGCGAGCTCCGCGAGCGCAGGCCGGAGCGCGTCGTCGAGGACCACGCAGCTCTCGACCGCCACCGTTCTGTGGCTCATGGCCTCGCTGAAGCCCACACGCGCGCGCTTGCCATCGGCCTCGATGCGGAGGCGAGCCCGCGAGCGGTATCCGAGCGCTTGCGTGGGTGTGTGCCATGTCGGCGCAGGGAGCGTGGCCACGCTTCGCAGTGATCGAGCGAGCTGCTCGAGCAGCATGCGCTCGAGCCACGAGCGTCGCGTGCTCGGCTCGAGGTGCATGAGGTCGCAGCCGCCGCAGCGATCGGCGTGCGCGCAGGGTGGCGCGACCCGGGCCTCGCTCGCATGCAGCACCCGCAGCAAGTTGGCGCGTAGCGGGGAGCGAGCCCGTTCGTTGAGCGACGCGAGCACGCGCTCTCCCGGCAGCGCGCCGCGAACGAACACCGCCGCGCCCGTGCCGTCGCGGCCAATTCCTTCGCCCGTGCTGGCGAGGTCGTGGACGTCGAGCTCGAGTCGGGCCGCTGGCCGTCCGCTCGAGTTGGGCCGTCCGCTCGAGTTGGGCCGTCCGCTCCGCTTGGGCCGTCCGCTCGAGTTGGGCCATCCGTTCGGCTTGGGTCCGCCGCCCGGCTTGGGCCGGCCGCCCGCCGCGCCCTTCGTCACGGCGCTGTGTCCGGGTGCGTCGTGAGCCGGCCGGCCTCGACCGTGACGAAGACGACCTTCGAGTTGCTCCCGCGCTTCAGCGTGACGTGATGTTGGCCGGCCGGGATCGGCTGGCCGATGACCGGCGACGGGCCGAGCGAGCGCCCCGCCGCGATCACTTGATCGCACGCGGGCTTGCAGGTGACCGTCAAGGTGCCGTTGCTCGCGCTGCTGCCGCTCCCCGCTGCGTCCGTGCCGCGCGCGCGAGGCTCCGCTTTGCCGGCGTCGCCCGTGCCTCGAGGCGTCTCGCCGGTGGGCGTCGATGTGGCGAGCGCTGGTGACGAGCCCGCTGGCGCTCCGGTGACGGCGGCGACCGGCGCTGTGCTGCCCGGGATCGCCGGCGGCACGCGAAGTTTGTATGTCACGATGGCGCCGATCCCGATCACGCACAGCGTGGCGAGCAGCGCGACGGCCATGAGAACGCCCGTGCTTCGCGGCGACGGAAGCTGCACGTCGCCTTGCTCGGAGAGCCACTGCGCGATGCCGACCGGGCGAGGCAAGTTCATGCGCGTCTCGATGACGCCTTGCGCCCCGGCAGGCGCACCGGGTCGCGCCGGCGGCGGTGGCGGTGTCGTGCCGGGCGGCGCGGCC
>SYFR01000525.1 GCA_005800325.1 Myxococcales bacterium
CGTGCCGGCCTTCGGTCGCGTGCCGGCCTTCGGTCGCGTGCCGGCCTTCGGTCGCGTGCCGGCCTTCGGTCGCGTGCCGGCCTTCGGTCGCGTGCCGGCCTTCGGTCGCGTGCCGGCCGTCGGTCGCGTGCCGGCCTTCGGTCGCGTGCCGGCCTTCGGTCGCGTGCCGGCCCGCCTCCGAATCGCCGTGCTCGACGCTCACTCGCCGCCGTTGTCGTCGCCGATGTCGTTGACGCTCGGGATCTTGCGGATGTCGGCGCGCGCGAGCTTCCATGCGCGCTGAACGACCCACGAGAGCGAGCGATCGAGGCGCGCGGCCTCGTCCTTGATTTCGGCAAGCATCGTCTCGGGGAAGTACAAGCTCTGCTTACGCTTGTCGCTTCGCTGCGCGCTGTTCGAGTCGGCCATAGTCTCCTCTTGACGCCTATTGGCCTACCAAATACCCGAGTGTGCGCCGACTCGCCATACGAAACCGCCACGCGATTCGGCCGGACGACACGGTCACGCGATTCGGCCACTCGAAACGCCACGCGATGCGGTCCGTGGTTGCGCCGCGCGCGAACTCCTCACCGGCCGCCTTGACCTTGGCTCGCGCTCGCCGGCACCTGAGGCCGGTCGCGTTTTTCAATTCTTGGCGAGGTCGAGCTTGGCCGCGCGCACGACGAGGCCGTCGCCGCTCGCGGCGCGCAGCGTCGCCCCGAGCCTCTTCGCGGAGGAACCGGCGTCTCCCGTGGCGGTCCCGAGGAGCGAGCCGCGCATCGCGTCGGGCTCGTCCGGATCCTTCGGGGTGACGCCGGCTCGCAGCGTGCCGTCCTCGACCCGACCGCGCACGTCGAGCTCGCCGAGCGCGCCTCCGATGGCTCCCCTCACGGATCCGTCCGCCTCGACCACGAGCTCGAGCGTGCCCTTCCCGAGCCGCGTGCCGGCGTCCTTTTTCCACGCGGGCCAGGGATGATCGCGGGCAACGCTCACGTCCCCGCGCGTGGCCTCGAAGCTTGCGCGCCAGGTGCCGGTGAACGGCGACGTCGCCGCTGGCGTCGCTGCTCCGCTCGAGCCGAGCGCGAGGGCGCCGCTCTCCGGTCCCGAGGTGCCCGCCGACTGCTTGGCGGTGTTCGCTGGCGCACCCGTAGCAAGCGACCCGTTGGTCGCCGAACCCTGCGGCCCCGAAGAACCGAGCGGCCCCGAAAAACCGAGCGGCTCCGAAGTCGCGTCGGTGCCGTCGCATGCCGCTTGCGCGCAACCGAGGACGGCCGCAACTGCCCAGTGAGCGAGGCCGCGTCGAGCCACCATTCGCGCGCCACCGATTTCCGCGGCCGCTCGCCAACCAGCGCCGAGCGCCCTCGCCGCACGCCGCACGCGAGGCTCAGTCGCCGCGCCGGCCGCCGAGCAACCGAAGCAACGCGAGAAACAGGTTGAGGAAATTCAGGTAGAGCGAGATCGCCGCGCCCACCGCGTCGCGCTCCCCCGAGCGAAGGATGCGCGAGGTGTCGTAGAGGATGAACGCGCCGAACAGCAGCACCGAAACGCTCGCGATCGCGAGGCCGAGCGCCGAGCTGCCGACGAAGAAATTGAGCAGCCCGGCGCCGATGACGACGAACAGTCCCATCGTGAGCGCGCCGCCGAGGTACGAGAAGTCGCGCTGGGTCGTGAGCGCGTAGCCCGTGAGCCCCGTGAACCCGGCGGTGGCGAGCAGGACCGCGTCCCGCACGGGCGCCGGGGAGAGCGTCCCGCCATCTTGTGCGGCGAGCTGCGCGAGGAAGATCGCCGGGGCGATGACGGCGCCGACGACGGTCGCCATGCCGAAGAGCGCCACGACGTTGATGCCGGGCTTGTGCCGCACGGCCGACGCCCCGAAGACGGTGCCGAGCATCAGCAGCGCGCCGGCCCACCAGTTCTTGGCGAAGAAGTAGACGAGCGGCGGGATGGCGACCGTGCCCGCCGAGACGCGCGACACGTCGGCACCGGCGGTGAGCGCGATGGTCGCGCCGATCGCGGAGCACACGATGCTCGCGGTGAAGAGGCCATAGACCCGCTTCAAGAAGGCGACCGTGCTTGGCGCGAGCGCCCCCGATTGGCTCGCTGCCTCGTTTCCGTAGTTCCCGTATTGCATGTTGTTTACTCCCCGACGCGCCTCAACCTAGCGCGCCGCAACGCGGGTTCGCTAGAAAAAGCAGCGCGGCGCCCACGCAGCGCGAGGAAGCGCTCGCTGGGCCGCAAGCACCGCTCGGCCCGCAGCCCCGCCCTCCAAACCTCTACGGCGCGCCTGCCGACTTGCGACACGTTTCATTGGGCCAACGGCCGCGCTCGCTGCGCTCCTTGCGGCGGGCAGCGGCTGCAAATCGGGCGGCGAAGCGAATCCCCGAGCGGGCGGCGCGGGAGGCGTGGGAGGCTACGGCGGGAGCGCGGCGCAGGGTGGCGCGGCCCAGGGCGGCGGTGGAGCCGGCGGCGGCCCGGAGTGCACCGCCGCGACGGTGGCGCAAGACTGCGGGGCGAGCAGCGACTGCCGGACGATCTCGTGCGAGAGCGGCAGCTGCAAGGCAACGCCGGCGGCGAATAACACGCCGTGCACGGACGCCGCGGGGGACGAGGTATGCGACGGCGAGGGTGATTGCGTGCCGCCGAGCTGCATCGACGGCGGACTGAATGGCAAAGAGCAAGGCCATCGCTGGGGGTGACTATCACGTGTGCGCGCTACTCGACGACGCGACGGTCAAGTGCTGGGGCGCAAACTACGCCGGCCAGCTCGGCCTGGGCGACACGGCTAAACGCGGCGACGGCGCTGGCGAGATGGGGGATAACCTCCTGGTCGTGCCGCTCTGAGCCGCGCTACGACGTTCGTCATCGGTTGCCGACCTTCGTCATCGTGACGCGGCCGCCATGCTGGTAGGGTCGCGGCATGACGCACTCGCAACACCTGCGCCCGTCGCTCCACGCGCGCTCGTCGCTCGCCGCGTGCGATTCGCGCCCCGCGCGCTCTGCGCTTCAACATCGCCCCGCGGCTGCGCTCCTGGTCGCGCTCGCCGCGGCCGTCGTCGCGTGCGCCGGCGAC
>SYFR01000526.1 GCA_005800325.1 Myxococcales bacterium
CGGTCGCGTCCTACAAGGCATTTCTCGCGAGCTCGCCCGATGCCGCAAAATACGGCGAGCAGCTGCCCGCCGCGACCAAGCGTATCGCCGACTACGAGGCCACGCTGCCGGCGACGGTCTCGCTCACGGTTGCGCCCGCGGGCGTGACCGGCGTGACCGTCACCGTCGACGGGGCTGCGGCTCCCGGCACCGAGCTGACGCTGACGCCCGGTGTGCACACGGTCGTCGTGTCGGCCGCGGGGCACGACGCTGCGACTCAGCAGCTCGACGTGAAGGGCAACGAGAAGCGCGACGTCGCGGTGACGCTCGTGCCGGCTGCGATTGCGGCGCCCGTGACGCCTCCGCCTGCGCCGCCCGCGCCGCCGGCGGAAGAGTCGACGCGAGGCAACATGCCCGCGTACGTGACGCTCGGCATCGCTGGCGCCGGGGCTGCGCTCGGGACGGCGTTCGGCGTGATCGCGCTTGGCGCGAAGAGTGACTTCGACGCGACCCCGACTGAGGACCTCGCCGAGGATGCCGAGCGGGCGGCACTCATTTCCGACATGTCGTTCGGCGTCGCGCTGACCTTCGGCATCACGGGCGCCGTGCTGTTCTTCAGCGGCGGCGAGGATGAGGCGAAGGAGACCGCGCGTCCGGCGCTGGCACCGTGGGCGGGGCCGACCGGTGCCGGCATGGCCGCGACCTGGCGCTTCTAGTTTGGCGAATCTGAGATTCGCCGACTAATCAACATGGCGTCCGTGAGTAAGAATCAGGCGCAAGGCGACGACGTCGCGCGCCCTCGCCCCGACCGGGGGCGAGCGAATTTCGCACTGCATTCGGAGTCGTGCTCGTGCATTATCCTAGGGTGACTCTTCGAGTCATCGCACGAGTCACGATGGCGCGACCGGCGTCGATGCAACGCAACGCAACGCAACGCATCGCGGAGTGACGGCAGCCAGTCGCGCACAAGAAATCACGCAAGAGAACTTCCATGAAACCTCCAGTAAGATCCCAGGTGCTGCTTTCGTTTGGGGCGCTCGTCGCGGTCGTTGCGGCCGGTGGGCTCGCTTCGGCGGGCTGCGAGCTCATCGCGGCCGTCGATCGCGGCGCGATCCCCGGCGCGGGCGGTGCGGGCGGCGTGGGTGGCGGTGAAGGCGGCGTCGGCGGCGCGCCCGAGTGTAGCGCGGCGGCCGACTGCGGCGCGGACACGACCTGCGCGACCTTCGCGTGCGATGGCGGCAAATGCGGCTCGACGAATGCGCCGAAGGGCACGAAGTGCACCGAGGACATGGGCGAGATTTGCGACGGCGAGGGCGCCTGCGTCGCCGCGGCGTGCATCGACGTGATCAAGGACGGCGACGAGACCGACGTGGACTGCGGCGGCTCGTGCCCCAAGTGCGACAACACCAAGACATGTCTCGCTGCGACGGACTGCAAGAGCGGCTTCTGCGATGAGGGTGCCGGCGTCGGGGGTACGACCGCCGTGTGCGCTGCGTGCACCGACCACGCCGAGTGTTCGGAGGGCACGTATTGCGACGCCGCGAAGGACGGCGGCACCTGCGTCCCCAAGAAGGCCGACGGAGCTGCATGCGCGGCGGCGCCCGAGTGCATCTCGGACAGCTGCGCCGACGGCGTTTGCTGCGACACGGCGTGCGACGACACTTGCCAGGCCTGCACGGCTGCGAAGACGGGCGCCACCGATGGCACCTGCGCGCCCGTGATGGCGGACACCGATCCGGACGACGAGTGCGTGCTCTCCGACGCGGGCTGCCAAGCGGGCGTGTGCAGCGGAGCTGCCGCCGGGTGCAAGGCGGCCGCGATGGCGACGGAGTGCCGCGCCAAGAACGGGGACTGCGACGTCGCTGAGACTTGCGACGGCACCACCAAGGTGTGCCCGGTGGACATCGTCGCCGCACTAGGCACACCGTGCGGCGAGGGGATCATCGAGCCCACCTGCGATCCGGACGTCTGCACCGCGAATGGCACGTGCAACACCACCCCGATCGCGGCAGACGGCACGGGCTGCGGCGTCGGCATGATGTGCAGCGGCGGCGTCTGCCAATGATGACGCGACCCGACGACGAGGACGGCGCGAATACGCCCACGCAGTAGATCGCGAGCGGGCACACCCGGCACCGCGCGTGGCGTCGTCGCGCCGAGCATTTCCTTCGACACTCGACAATTCGCGCGGCGAGGTGTGCGTGGCGCTTGCTGCACTCCGAGCGTGGCGACTAGGATGGCCCCTTCGTTTGGGATCGGGAGACGCCAGTTGAGCATCCTTCGAGTGCTTGGTGCTGCGGGGCTGGTCTGCGCATTCGCATGCGCGACCGAAGAGACGCTTACGTTCGGAGACCCAGAGCGCGTCGCGGGCGGAACGCAGACCGTGGCGTCGTCGACGACGACGGGGGTTACCTGCGCGCCCGATCCGCTGTGCGCCGTGAGCTGGCGCGATGACGTCTTCGCCGGCATTCTCGCGGCGCCGGTCGACGGCGAGACACCGAGCGGCGCGTGCGCATCCACGAACTGCCACAAGCAGGAGCAGGGTGGCTTCGTCTTCGAGGGCAAGGATAGCGACGTGGCGTACTCGCAGCTCCTTCAGTTTCTCCTGCCCAAGGTCGGTCGCTACATCGTGCCGTGCGAGCCCGAGCTGAGCGCCATCCTCTGCAACCTGCGCTTCGCCGAGGGCACCCTGAACCCGTACGCGGCGAACGGCCCGTGCGGTTCGCTCATGCCGAAGCTCCTCTCGATTAGCCCGGTGAAGCAGCCGCTTAGCCAGGCTCAGCTCGACACCATCGCGGAGTGGATCGAATGCGGCGCACCCCTGAATTGATCATGCTCCCGAGCGTCGTTGCGCTCGGCAAGCCCGTCGCCGTCGGCGGGCGGTCGCTCATGCGCGCGGGCGTCACGGTTGCGCTCGTGGCCGCGTCGCTTGCTGCGGGACCGAGCGCGTCGGCGGAGTCGGCAGACGCACCCGCACAGGCGGCGACCAAGAAGGCACTCGAGGCGGTCGCGGCGAAGAAATACGACGATGCACACGAGCTGTTGACCGAGGCGCACAAGCGGTGCCGGCGGGCGTCGTGCTCCGCGAGCGTGGAGGCGGAAATGTTCCTCGCGCACGGCATCGCCTACGCCATGAAGGGCGACGACGCGAACGCGCGGATCCGCTTCGAGTGGGCCCTTGCGCGCCAGGGCGACATCGAGCCGTCGAGCGGATTTCAGACGAAGAAGGTGAAGGCCGCGTTCAGCGCCGCCAAGAGCAAGGTCTCCGACGGCAAGGGCGTGCAGCCGCCGCTCCCTGTCGGCGCGCTCACGAGCGACCAGAAGGAAGCCGTCGCGAGCGCGAAGCAGCAGATCGCCAGCAAGGACTGGGAGAGCTGCATGGGCACGATGATCGGCAGCCTCTCGGTCGCCGGTGATTACGCTGCTGGCAAGCTGATGCTCGCGCGTTGCCAGGACGCCGGGGGGCTGCTGCTCGAAGCGCAGCGCGACGCTCAGGCGGCGCTCGAGCTGGCGAAGGCGGACGAGAACGACGAGCTCATCAAGGACGTCGAGTCGTACCTCGGCGAGATCGACAACGAGATCCCGCGCATCAACCTCAAGGTCCCCGCCGGCGTCGCCAACGTCGAGGTGAAGATCGACAACACGGTGGTGCCGCCCGAGGCAGTGAAGGAGCCGATCCCTCACAATCCGGGCAAGGCCGTCGTCGAGGTGCGAGGCAAGCGCGGCGGTCAGCCGTTTTTCTTCTCGAAGGAGATCACCTTCGAGCGGCGCGAGAGCATCGACGTCGAGGCGTCGTCCGAGAAGACGCCGTACCAGATGTGCCTCGAGGCGGCGCGCAACGTGGCCGAGCGCCAGAAGTGCGAGAAGCAATTTCTCGTGAAAGAGGGCCTCACGGTCAAGGCCGGCCTCGAGGTGTCGAGCTACAACGACAGCGACGACACGGGGGTGGTCTCGCCGTCACTTTATTTCGCCGCGATCGATCCCACGAAGGGGTGGAACGCGGGGGGCCAAGCGCTCGTCGACGTCGTCACCACTGCGTCCGCGGACATCGTCGCGACGGCCTCGCGCCGGTTCGACGAGGTGCGCGCCGGTGCATCGCTCGGCGGCGGGTACAAGGTCTCTCCCGTCACCGTCGGCGTCACCGGTAACTTCTCGATCGAGGGCGACTACGTCGGCCGCACCGTGGGAGCGAGCGTTACGGCGGACGTGTTCGAGAAGATGGCGAGCCCGTACGTCACGTACGGCTTCGGATTCGACATCATCGGCCGCGCCGATACCGAATTTTCCATCTTTCGGCGCGACGTTCAGCGCCACACGATCAACGCGGGCACGTCGCTCGTGTTCGGCGCGAGCACGGTCGGCGTCATCGGCGGCACGCTCGAGATCGACGTCGGGGACTATTCGAAGCCGTATCGCCACGTGCCGATGTTCCGTTCGTCCGTGGCGCCCGAGATCCCGGCGGGCGCGGCGTCCGACCTCGTCGCCCTCGCGCGGCTGCCGATCGATCCGTTCGAGCAGCTGCCGGACGAACGCTATCGCTACGCCGCACACCTCGGCGCCATGCACCGCTTCGAGACTGCGACGTTGCGCGGCAGCGAGCGCCTGTACCGCGACAGCTGGGGCCAGCTCGCGAGCACCACCGACGTGCGCTTCCCGTGGGATTTCTACGGCGGCGAAGAGAAGGAAGGCGACGACGGGTTTCCGCAGTTGCGCCTCATGCCGCACGGCCGCTTCCACGTGCAGTCGGCCGTCGAGTTCTGGCAGCGCGCCTACGTCGCGACCGAGGGCGTCTCCGGGTATCTGCTGCCGAAGTTTCGCACGGGCGACCGCGAGCTCGGGCCGCTCTGGGCCGCGACCGCGGGCGTAGGCGTGCGCGCCGGGCTCACCGAGCTCTTGTCGTTGAGCGTCCAGGTCGAGGGCACGTACACGCGGTTTCTCGATCATTTGTTCATTTTCGAGCGCTGGGGGCTCTTCACTGCCTCGACGGTCGAGCTGGAGTGGGACTGATGCGAGCCACCGAAATATCGAGAGCGTTGAGGCTGGCGTTGCCCGTCGTCGTGGCGTCGCTGTGGGGCTGCACGCACGACCCCGTGATCGCGGAGCGCATCGAGAAGCTGCCGGCGGAGGACGCGGCCGGCGCGAGCGCGTTTCACCGCGCAGGTCAGCCGTGCGTGGACTGCCACAACACCTACGAAGGCGCGTCGCCTGAGCTGGCCGTCGGCGGCACAATTTTCAGCCAGAACCCGGACCTTACGCTGAAGGGCGTGTCGGGTGTGTTCGTCACGATCTTCGACTCGGCGGGCGCGACCAGCAAGGCGTGCACGAACGCGGCCGGAAATTTCTACATCACGAAGGCCGATCTTCAGGGCGTCGCGGACTTCGCATTTCCGCTCACGGTCCAGGTCGGCAGCCGCTTCATGAGCTCGCTCGTCGGGCGCGAGCGTTCTTGCGCCGGTTGCCACGTGCTCGCGAACGAGGAGCGCATCGCCGAAGATCCGTCGGTCGACAAGGCTACCGGGCAGGGCCGCAGCTCCGCTGGCGCCATCCTCATCAGCTTCGACGAGATCCCCGAGTCGGAGCGCTGTGGTCCGCTCGTCGACCCTACCGGTAGCGGAGGCGGCGGCGCGAGCGGTACCGGAGTTGGCGGCGCGAGCGGTACCGGAGCTGGCGGTGCAACCGTCGCGAGCACGACGGCGGCAACGACGGGCGCGGGCGGCTCGGGAGGCGGGCAATGAGCGGAACGTCGAAGTTCGTCAAGGTCGCGTCGCCGCTCGTCCTTCTCGTCCTCGGGGTCGCGTCGAGCGGCTGCCAAGATGGGCTCACCGAGACGCGCACGTTCGCGTGCCCGCCTCGCGCGCCGTTCGAGGCGCACGTCTCGGAGCTGATGGAGCGCCGGTGCGGCACGCTCGATTGTCACGGCAGCGACTTTCGCCCGCTGCGCATTTACGGCGAGGACGGCTTGCGCAGCCCGCGCGAGAACAACCGCACCGCGGGCGCGCCGACGACCGCCACCGAGCGGGCCGACAATTACTTCTCGCTGTGCGCGGTCGAGCCAGAGCAGATGGAGAAGGTCGTCTCGAATCCAGGTGGCTCCGCCGTCAACACGCTCTTGCTCGTGCGCAAGGCTCGCGGGCAAGAGGGCCACAAGGGCGGCAAGGTCTTCAACCCGTTCGACGATGCGGATCGCTGCGTCGTCGGGTGGCTTCGCGGTGACACGGAGAAGAGCGTCGCAGAGGCTTGCCAGGCGGCGCTCGCGAAGTTGCCGTGACGCCGCGCCCCATGACGGGTCGGGCCGGGCGTGCCCGCCGGACGCCGCGCCAGGGTCGTGCGCGCGGGTAGGCGACCGCTCGGAGGCGTGTTACAAATCGAACCGAACGGAGCGGACCGACTCGTGCAACAATGCCGGCGGCCGCCCGGCGGCGTGCCCTGACCAATCCATGCACCCTGGCGACATCGTTGCAGGCAAGTACCGCGTCGCGCGGATCCTCGGGCGTTCGCGCGGCCTCCTACTCGAGGCGCGTCACACCGAGTTCGATCAGCGCGTCGTCATTCGACTGATGTCGCCGGCGCTGTGCGACGCGAAAGAGCTCGAGAAATTTCGGCGCGAGGCGCGCACGCTGTCGAAGCTCGAGAGCGAGCACAGCGCGCGCATCATCGACGTAGGCAGCCATTCGGATGGCTCGTTCTATCTGGTGCGTCAGTACCTCGACGGTGTCGATCTCGCGACGCAGATCCGCAACCAGGGCGCGCTGCGACTCGACGAAGCCGTGCTCTACCTGTTGCAGGCAGGAGAGGTCGTCCAAGAGTGCCACGCGAACAACATCGTGTTGCGCGAGCTGCAGCCGTCGCATTTGTTTTTGACGCGAGCGCGCGGAGAGCAGCACCTGAAGGTGATCGACTTCGGCACGGCGAAGCTGCTCAAGGAGCCTGGCAGCGAAGCGGCCGGCGGCGAGCTGACGTCCACGGTGATGTTTGGGATGTCCGCATATTCGTCGCCCGAGATCTTGCGCAAAACAGGCGGGATCGATCACCGCACCGACGTGTGGACCCTCGGGTGCGTCTTGTACGAGATGCTCTCCGGCGTGCCGGCTTTCCAGGGCGAGTTGGCCGAGCTGCTCATGCGGATCACGCGCGAAGATCCGGTGCCATTGAGCCGCCTGCGGCCCGACCTTCCTCAGGAGCTCGATCAGATCATCGGCTGGGCGCTCGCCAAGGATCCGGCCTCGCGCTTCTCGAGCGTCTATGCGCTCGCGCACGCGCTACGGCCGTATGCGTCCGCGGCGGGCAACGTCCTCGTGGACCGCATCGGCCGCATCGCGCACAGCGCACCGGCGGCCCGCGAAGAAGCGAGCATTTCGCCGACGTCGCCCCTCGCTAAGGGGAACGCTGGGCTCGACGATGACGGGAAGAATGCCACGAGGCCCGTGGGCGCGGGTCGCCTGGTCCCAAAGGGGCATGCGCTGCTCGACGATGACGAGGAGAGCGGCTCCACCGTGATCATGCAGGCGCCGTCCGAGTCCGACTTCGAGCGGACGGCGTTCATGGCGTCGCCAGCGGCTGGCGCGCCGCCGCAGCGGGCCTCCGTGGTTCCGCCCATTCCCCAGCGCGGCTCGATGGTGCCCGTACAGCCGGTTCCGGGCATGCCGCTGCCGGCGCGCCAGAGCAGCGCGTCGCTCGTGCCAGGGCTCGGCGGTATCCCCGGCGCGCTCGGCTCCGTGCCTGGTGCGAATGGAACAGCGGGGGGGCTCGCGGCGCCGGCGGCGCTCGTGTCCTCGACCGGTGGCTATCCGTCGCAGACCGCGACGGGCCAGCACCAGCGGGTGAAACAGAAGACGCTGGCGTTCTGGGCGATCGGAGCGGCGTGCGTCGCGGTGCCCACGCTGGTGCTCGGGCTCGTGTATGCGCGCAAAGGCTCGGGCGACGCCGCGATTTCGGAGACACCGACGTCGCTGGCACCACCGAGCGCCGAGACGGCCACGCCAGCACCCGGCGGTGAAGACGCTGCACCCGTTGCCGGAGGAGACACGCGTCCCGCCGGCGACTCCCAGGCCCTGGCGGACATGCCGCGCGGGGCGGAAAGCGACAGCGGCTCCCAGCATCCGACGACATCGGGCTCTGGCGCGGGGAGCGGCAGCAAGACGAGCTCGTCTGGCACGAGCGTTAGCTCGAAAGAGCCAGGCAAGAAAGACTCGAAGAAGGAGCCGGACAAGAAGGAGCCGGACAAGAAGGAGCCGGACAAGAAGGAGCCCGAGAAGGCACCGAGCGGTGGAGGCACTGGCAAGCTCGTGGCTGTCGCGTCGGGCGGAAACTGCAGCTTCACGGTGGACGGTGCACCGAAGGGTACGATGGGCGTGCTCAACGTGACCGTGCCCGTCGGGGCGCACACGGTCAGCTGCGCTGCGCCGGGCAAGCCGACGCGGTCGCAGCGCGTCACGGTCGCTGACGGTAAGCCCTCGATGGTCACCTTCAAGGTCGGCGGCTAGCGCGGCCAGCTCAGTGTACGGCACCTAGCGCGGGCGGCTCCGTGTACGGCACCTAGCGCGCGCGGGTCGGCGCCTAGCGAGGTGCGACGATAGCGCGGGCGGCTCTGTTCGAGGCGCGCGAAAAAATTACGCGGCTCGAAGTTGTAGAGCCTGCGTGCCCCGTCTGCTGTGATAGCGTGGGTCGGGGTATGGGTTCGATCGAATTGAAGGAGCGGCGAATGAAGATGCAACGAATGGCTTGGTTGGGCTTGATCTCGGGCTTCGGCTGCGTGGCAGCGCTCGCCGCCGCATGCAGCGGCGCCGACACGACGAACGGCGGCGCCGGGATCTGCGGCAACGGGGTCACCGAGGGCACCGAAGAGTGCGACGACGGCAACGCGAACGACGCTGACGCGTGCTCGAACACCTGCACCAACGGCGGGGCCTCGACGGCGTCGGGCATGGGCGGCAGCACCGCCAGCGGCGGGGTGCTCTGCGGCAACGGCACGCTCGACAGCGGCGAAGAGTGCGACGACGGCGACACCGACGACACCAACGCGTGCGGCAACGACTGCAAGGGCAACTCGGTCAACTGCGGCAACGGCAAGATCGACGCGAACGAGGAGTGCGACGACGGCAACAAGGTCGCCGACGACGGCTGCACGAACGTCTGCAGCTTGCCGACGTGTGGCGACGGCGTCGTGCAGATGGGCGAGGACTGCGACGACGGCATGTCCGAGTTCAACGACAAGTGCCCCGATGACTGCAAGAACCCAGGCACCACGTCGGGGACTGGCGGCGCGGGCGGCACGCCCTGCGTCGACGACAAGATCGTGAGTGGTGTCGTGTCGAGCGACGCCAACCCGAACATGACGGGCGCCGGCATCAAGGCCGTGTGGTCGTACAACGCCAAGCTCGGTGTCGCCGCGGGCAACGCGATGTGCAAGGCGATCGGTGCCGATCACGTCTGCACCTACGCGGAGATCGTCGCGGCCGACGCCAAGGGCGAGCTCGCGAACCTCGCCACGAACCTCACGTACTGGACGCACCGCACGACGTCGGTGACCGCGGACGGCACCACGTTCGCGCCGGGCGCCGGCGCTCGCTGCAATGACTGGACGTATCCCACGGACCACATCTCCGACGGTGAGTGGTTCGAGGTCTACAATGCCAACAGCGCCAGCAACGCGGGCGGCCACCACATCGGAAGCCTGAGTTTCCACTTCGACGGCAACGCGGTCTACGACGGGATGACCGGCAAGACCTGCAAGTCCGCCACGGACCCGAAGTGCGCCGGCCCCTGCTCGAGCCCGACCCGCGCGATTCTCTGCTGCAACCCGATCTGCAACTAGTCGCTAGTGGTCTCTGGGCAGTAGGGACGGCACGATGGTGCCATCGACGAAGCCGCTGGCCTGCGCTTGCGGCTTCGTTCGTTTGTGGGATGCATCGGCGTTGCGAGCGTTTCGCCTCCTGCCGCGCGCGGGCTTCGCGCTCGGTGTAGGCGCGGCGGCCGCGTGCACTGGCGATGGCGCTTCGTCGTGCGCGTCCGCGCTGCACGGGCAGGCCCCGCCGCGGCTCACCGACGATGGCAACTGCTGTGCGCCGTGGTCGCGCCCCAGCGACCATGGGTGCGCGCCTCGCTCGTGGACGGTGTGGCCGGAGGCGCGCGCGCTCGGCCTTCAGGGCGTGACCCCGGCCGTCGCCGTCGGGCCGAGCGGACGCATCGCGATCGCGTGGCAAGAGAGCGTGGGGCAGCAGACCGCCGCCGTGCTGGCGCGCGAGACGGAGAGCGGCTTCGAGCTCACCTCACCGAGCGCAGCGACTTCGGGGCATCACGGCGAGCTCGAGCTCGCGGCGGCGGGCGACGGGGCGCTGTTGGTGTCGTGGCGGCGCCTCGTGACGATGCCCGAGGTGCGAGCGCAGCTCGTGCTCCCGAGCGGAGAAGCCATCGTGCCGGATGGCGCGGAGCTCATCTCGGCGCCCGGCACCGGGCACGAACACGAGGCGATCGGCGCCGCCGACGGGGAGCTACTGCTCGTCTGGAATCAGGGGCGCGACAACGGGGAGCGCCGCGGCGTGTTCGTCGCGAGGCGCGCGCCTGGCTCCCTCTCGTTCGAGCGCCCCGCGGTGCCCGCCGGTACGCTCTCGGCGCTGATCAAATTCTCGAACGAGCCCGCGATTGCGCGAAACACGCGGGGTGACGCGCTGATCGCGTGGTACGAGTCCGTAGGCGAGAAGCTGCACACGTTCGTGAGTGAACGATGGGGACTCGAAGGCGCCTTCTCGCGGCCCGGCGCCGAGCATCCGCTCTCGCCAGCGGGGGGCGACGTCGAGAACCCGGAGCCGGCCGTCGCGGAAGACGGTTCGGCGGCGGTCGTGTGGCGGCAGGTGCGCGCGGATGGAACGATGGCCGCGTTCCTCGCGACGCGGACCGTCGACGGCGCGTGGACGAAGCCGTCGAGCCTCGAGGACACTTTCTCGACACCGGCGGACTTCGCGTGGAACACCCGCGTGGCGTTCACACCGGGAGGGGATCTCTTTGTCGTGTGGGAAGATCGGCGGGGCGAGGATGCTGCGGTGCGGCTGTCGCATCGAGCCCCTCGGGGCTCGTGGGTCGCGACGGGTCGAGCTCCATTGCGGATCTCGACGGAGGGGCGCCCTGCGATAGCTCCGGTCCTCGCGGTGTCGCCCGAGGGTGGCGTCGTCGTCGTGTGGCGCGAGCTCGTCGATGGCGAATGGCATGTGCTCGCGCGGCGTGGAGCTCCCGTCTCTGCGGGTGCAGAGGGCGACGCCGAGTTGGAGGAAGCCGCACGCTGGGATGCGCCGACGATGCTCTCGCAGGCCGGCCTCGGAGACGCGTCCGGTCCGCGGCTCGCAGCGGGCGGGGAGAATTCGCGCGTGGTTGCGGCGTGGTCGCAGGCTGGACGGATCCGACTCGCCACGGTCGAGTAGCGCGCCAAAACATCGCGCGCGGCCTCAGAGCTTCGCGCGGTCGGAACGTGTCAACGCGTTTGAGACAGCGGGCATGAGAATTCTATGTAGCGAGCGAGGGCGCGAGCGGCGCATCGCGTAGCGGCGGGCGTCTCCTCATGCGCCCGCTGCGGACCTCGCTGGAGGCGCGTGCTGCGGCGC
>SYFR01000527.1 GCA_005800325.1 Myxococcales bacterium
GCCGGTGCCGGACTCGCCGCGAAGGATCACGGGCAGCGAGGTCGCGCCGACGCGCGTGATCTCATCGGTAAGTCGTCGCATCGCGTCGCTCGTGCCCACCATCCCGAGCGTGCGGGGTGCGCCGCCGACGGGGCGCACGCTCACCGGGGTCGTCGCGATGTCGAAGCTGGCCGACAAGGGCAGCTCTGCCCACCGCACGCGTGCGCCGCCAACTCGCAGTCCGCGCGTGGTGCCAAGGTCCTCGAGTTCGACGAAGTCGCCGCGGTGGTGCAGGCGACAATGGCGCGGGCTCACGCCGAGTCCGTCGAGGACGAGGTCGCAGTCCGCGTGCGTGCCGAGGAGCCAGCTCTCGCCGGGGCGCAGGCTCGTGCGCGCAGGGCTCACCCCGGAGATCTCGACGGACACCGGGACGCCCGAAGCGAGATTTGCCGGCCGATCGTTGGTACATGCCATGCCGGGGTATCGTCGCGGCACGGAGCCTGTCTCGCCCGTCGCCCACGAAGCTTCGGACCGAGCGTGCATCGCGTCGTCCTGCGCTTGGCCGCTCGCAACTGCGCGCGGCGGCTCGAGGCGGGTTTGCGGTTGCCGGCGTGGGCGTGCACGCCTACTGACTCGTCAAATGATGTTGAGCGTGAGGAGTCCCGCAGGGCTTTGGGGCGCGACGGCCTTCGCCCTCCTGACGGTGAGCCCCACCCGAAGTGCCGCCGATGAGGCCGCGCCCGCGCCCGCGACCACGAACGTCGCCGCACCCGCGACCGGCACGAACGTCGCCGCACCCGCGACCGGCACGGAGGTCGCCGCGCCCTCGACCGGCACGGAGGTCGCCGCGCCCTCGCCGGAGCACACGAACCCTAAGCCTGCGACCGACGACACGCGCGAGGATCTGCGCTTCGGGCATTTCGTCGTCGAAGTGCTCGGCGGACCCTGGTTCGCGAGCAGCTCGCTCGTCGGGCCGACGCCGCGAGCAGCGGTGGCGCCCCTCGGCGCACCCAGCCTCGGCGGCGGGGCCGAGCTTCGCGTCGGGATCGGGCTCAGTCGCTTCGCCGTCGGGTTCGTCGAGGGGGCGGTGGCACATGCGTCCCTCGACGGCGTGAGCTGCGACGGCTGCAGCGTGACGTCCGCGTCCGTGGGCGTCGGGCTGTCGGCGCACGTCGCGCAAGGGTTCGCCGTCGATCCTTGGGTTTCTTTCGGCGCTGCCTACCGGCACATCACGGTCGCGGCGGGCGACGCGCCCTTGGCCGAGGGCAGCGACGAGAGCGCGTTCGATTTCGCCCGAATCGGCGCGGGCTTCGACTTCAAGCCCAGTCCCATGTTCGGCGTGGGCCCGTACGTCAGCGCGGGGTTTGGCGTTCGAAGCTTCGAGGACGCCGTCGCTTATGCGGATGTCGTCGGCGGTCTGCGGGTGACGCTCGATCCCTCGGCGTCGGGCACCGTGCTTCGCTTCGCCAGCGCGCGGTGAAGCTGTCGCGTGCGGCGTTCAGCCGTCGAAGGGGCCGCTCTCGGACGACGCTGGACAGCAGTGCTCCGGGCGCCCGCGCTCGCAACCTTCGTCGATCCCCGCTCGCCACCGCACCAAGAAGCAATTCCCCTCGCAGCTCTTCACGGCGAGCGCGCACTGCGTAAAATCGAAGCCGTCGCGGCAGGTGGCGTCGTCCGCCGGAGATGGTTCCGCGGCGAGGCCCACGCAGCAGGCGGCGGGCTCGCACCTCGTGCAGCTGCACATCCTCGTCCTCGTGATGCTCTCGCCGGGCTTGGGCGGTGGGCGATCGCGCGTCACCGCGAGCACGAAGGGCGGCGCAGTGGGCTCGGGAACGTCGCAGGCGGCGTGCGCCATCGCGCCACTCGCGGCGAGCACGACGAACACGCGACGGCGAATGCCTCGACTCATGCGAATCGAGGCACCCATAGCACCGCGCAGCCGAGGTCGACGGGTCGCAATCGTCGCGAGCGCGAGGCCGACACGGAGCCGCGCGATCGGGTGCGGCCGGCTCAGTGAAGCGGGCTCGTGGCGATCCGCGCGAGCAGCGCATCGAGCGCGGCGATTTGGCTCGGGGTCGCGCCCCGCTTTGCGTCGCGGATGAGCGCTCGGGTCGAGGCGTCGTCGACGACGAGCAGCGCCTCGGTGAGCGCCGCGCGCACGGAGTCCACGGTCGTGGCGCGAAACGCCTGCACGAGCGCGTCGGCGGCGGTGGCGCGCACCGAGCTCTCTTCGCCGCTCGCCCGCACGATCGGGGTCTGCCACGCCCACGCGTTGCCGACGTCGCCGAGCGACCGCGCCAGCATGCGGATTTCGCTCGCGTCGCGCGCGCCCACGAGCGCATGGCCGAGATGCTCGGCGACGATCTGGCGGCGGCAGTGGCCCATCCCGGCGAGGACGGCGAGCCGGCGCTTCTTCGCGGCACCGCTCAGCGCGATGAGCTTCTTCGCGGCGCGTTCGGTCCCGAGCTTGCCGAGCGCTTGCGCCGCCGCGGTGGTCACGGCCGGATCATCGACCTCGGCTGCGGTGGCTGCCTCGAGCACGGCCAGAGCGCGCCGATCGCGAAGCGCTCCGAGGGCCTCGAGGAGATCGAGCCGCCACGCGACCCAGGCCGTCTGGGCCATGTCGGATTTTCCGATCGACGCGACGGCGAGCTCTTCGAGCATCGGCCAGAGCGCACGCGCACCGAGGCCGCGAAGCGCCGGGGTGACACTCGCGAACCGCCCCCGCTTGTGCGCGTCGCGGGCGATGAGCTCGGCGCGAAGCGCGGCCACCGCGGCGAACGAGCTTGCGTCCGAGGCGCGCGCTAGGGCAATGCCGCCTTCGAGCGCGCGGGTGTCCCCCCCCTTGAGTGCGGACGTGGCGATGACGGCGCCGTCGGCGAACGCGGGCGAGGCGCCGAACAAAACGCCGCCGAGGAGCAAACACGAGATGGTGCGCTTCATTTGCCGCTCTCCCACCAGTTGACGAGCTGCGGCACGACCCGCGTGGCGTTGGTGCCGCAGTGAACCTCGCCGAGGAGGCGATGGTAGAGGTCCCAGTTCTCGATCCAGTAAACCGTGACGCCGTAAGGCGCGAGCGCGGTCGTGAGCTGGGCCTTGAAGATGTCCGCGTTGTTCACGATCGGCCCGTGCGGGTCGGGCGTCGCGAACACCGAGTCGCTCAAGTAGATGCCGTTCACGGTGCCTGGGTTGTACGCGACCGAATAGCCGGACTGCGTCCAGTGGAGGAACGGCACGTCGACGATTTCCGTGTCGAGCAGGCCCGTCTCTTTCTTCAGCGCCGCGAGCTGCTCGCCGACCTTGACGGCGCCCCACGCGCTCTCGTTCATGATGTCCGGATCCGCCAGCACCGCCGCGATCGTCGTCTCGGCGGAGACGTTGTTGCTCCAGTACTTGCCGACGAACATCTTCTTCGAGCCGTTGCCGAGTTTTTGTTGCTGCTCGAGCATCTGCTTGGCCAAGGTCGCGTCATTGGCCAGCATGACCCACCCGCGCGGTGAGTTCGCCTTCACGAACGACAGCGTCTCGTCCACGTGACCGACGAGCAGCCACGACGTGTCGATCGTGACGAGGCCCTGCGCGGCGTTCGACGTGATCATCTTGTCGAACGATTTATCGGGATAAAAGCTCGCGTGGCTCCCGCGAAGCACGCGCCCGAGCGGCCAGCTCTGGCCGTTGCTCGTGTACGGCGGGATCGTCTCGGTGTTGCCGAACGAGTTGAGCGTATCCATCGAGTCCGCGTGGTTCGGGTCGTAGACCACGGCTCCGCCGACGTCCTTGCCGCGCAGCGTGGTGAATACGGCGCGGCCGGCGGTCCGCAGCTTGCCCGACGTGTAGTTGGCGGAGCGGAAATTCACGTGGATCGTGCGCTTGCCGCCGACGCTCGGCATCGCCATGTACGCCGTCTCGAAGAAGTCCTGGGTCCACTGGTCGCTCTCGACGAGCTCGTGAACCGGGACGGCGGCGGCGCCGGCAGCGTCGGCGAGGTCGGCGCGAAAGAGCTGGCTCGACGTCGAGTTGAAGCTCGTGACGTAGTAGGTCGAGGCCTCGTCGAGGTGGTGGCGGAACACGACCGGCGCGACGCGCATGCGCACGGTGTCGCTGCCGCCCATCACGTTGCCGCCGTTGACGTTGAGCGTGAGGTCGACGAAGCCGCTCCATACGGCGCTGTCGCGTACGAAGTCCTTCGCCTCGATGGCGAGCTCGACCCCGGTCTTGAGCTCGTTGGCGGTGAAGACCGCGCCCGGCGTATAGAGCTGCCACGCGCCGCCGCTCTTCTTGAAGAGGCGGACGTAGTTGCTCCCCGGGCTCGCGACGCTCACGCTGCCGCTCGCCGCGGAGTTCGCGGACGGCCATGGCAGGGCAGTGATGCGCGCCAGATCGAGCAAGTCGTCGTTGCCATTGACGATCGTGTCGGCGGCGTCGTTGCAAGCGGCGAGCTGCGCGTCGGTGCCCGTTTTCGCGCACGTCCCGGCGTCGTCGTCGATGTTCGCGAGCAGCACCGCGCCGTGGGTCGCGTCCCAGGTGTTCTCGCCGGCGTCCTCGCTCGGATCGGCGAGATCGATGGTGCCGTTGCGGTTGTTGTCGACGCGAAGATCCACGACCGCAATGGGGCAGGGTGGCGTCTGGCCGTCGCAGTCTTCGTCCGCTGGCGTGGCGCAGCTCTCTTCGGTCGGAAGCACCTCGCCCATGCACGCCCCGAAGCCGGTCCCGTCCGCGAGGCAAGCCTGGGTGCCCGCGGCGCACGCGCCGACGTTCTTCGTCGCGCTCGGGCCCGAGTAGCACTCGGCCGCGGAGCCGGGAGCGCAGGCGCAGTCCGGCCCCTCTTCGTTCGCGCTGCCGTCGCAGTCGTCGTCGCCTGGCGTGCCGCACGTCTCCTCTTCGGGCGTCACCTGCCCGAGGCACGGCCCCCATTCGGCGTCGCCGCCGCAAGCTTGGGTTCCCGCGACGCAAGCCCCGATCCCCTGGGTGTCGGCCGGGCCGTCGTAACACGCGCGCTCCGCGCCCACGGTGCAGCTCGACGAGCCCGTGCCGGTCGTGGCCGCGCTCGTGCCGACGCCGGCGGTCGCGCCGCCCGCGCCGAGGGCGGCGTCGTCGATGGCCTCGTTCGCGTTGTCGTCGGTGTCGCCTCCGAACGTGGCCTCGTCGCTGGCGCAGCCGCCCGAAAGAAGGAGCAGCAGCGGAACGGCCAGTAGCGGGAGTGACTGCAGCGGAACGGCCAGTAGCGGAAGTGACTGCAGCGAAAGTGACTGCGGCGGAACGGACAGCGCGCGAGACAGCGGCAGCGCGAAGCGGAATACGCCTGATCGAGCGCCGCGAAGGTGCGCGGAGACGCAAGAACACGAGAGTGGCATGGCCATGGTCAGCTCCCCGCGAGGATGGACGCCCAACGCGGCGCCCCGGCCTTTTCGCACGCGCGGCTCCGGCGGGCACCGCGCGGCGTACCTACACGCGATCGCGGCACGCTGTAAAGGGCGGGGCGCCGAATTGTCGCCGCTCTTGGCTCTCCCCGAAGAACCGAGGCATGATAGCTCGGGATGTCGGACGAGCCCGTCAAGCCCAAGCGGCGCGTGCGTCCGGACGCCATTGGGGTCGAATACCAGCTGGTGGGCTCCGAGGAGCGCATCCCCGCGACGCTCGGAAAAATCACCGTGGCTGGGGGGCTTCTGCGCTCCGATCGCCCGCTCGAGCTCGGCGCACGAATGCGCATCTTCATCGCGGGCTTCGAAGAGGACGTCTCGCTCGCGCAGGACGAGGAAATCGCGGTGCGCGCCGTCACGCGATGGGAGCGACAGGGCACCATCGGCGTGCAGTTTTGGCGCTCCGGTGAGCGCGAGGTGCGCATCCTCATGGAGATCATCGCCGCGATGGAGAAGGCCATGCCGCAGCGGGCGACGCCAGCCGACCCGGACGCCTTCTCGACGCGACGACGCTGACGTCGGGCCCCCGGGCGGGGCGAATTCGTGAGGCGCGCCGAAGCGGCTCCGGGTAAAGTTCGCGCACGCGATGTCGAGCGATCCGAACGCGCCAGCTCCCCCATCGCATCCTCGGCAGCAGGGCGTGACTGCGGGCGCGATCGCATCGCCGCC
>SYFR01000008.1 GCA_005800325.1 Myxococcales bacterium
CGGGATCGTCGGCCAGTTCGAGTAATCCTTGATCCCCTGCCGCATCGCCGGATCCGCGAGCACGTTGACGTCCTTGATGGCGACGCCGCAGCGCTTGAAGATCTCGACCGCGCGCGACGAGAAGCCGCACTGCGGGAAGCTCTTCGTGCCCTTCATGAACAGCACGACTTTGTGGTTGCGGATGGTCTCGTCGATTTGCTGGCGAACGTCGGTCATGGAAGGCCTCGTGGGGTAGGAGCCGTAGATCAAGCGCCAGTCCGAGCGCGACGCTTCGACGGCCCGCAGCCCATAGCACCAGGCCGCGAGGGGCGACAGGGCCCCCTCATCGCGCCTCCGAACCGCTCGTGCCGGGTCATTGCGCGCATCGGGTCATGGCGGGCGTCGGGTCATCGCGCCGGGCGGACTGTCGCGCGTCCCGTGTCCTGCGCGTCGAACAGCCAGGCGAGGCCCTCGCCCATGACCGAGCGCGCCTTCGGTCCGTACTCGCCGTGACGCGCGTTCGGCAGCTCGAGGTAGCGCACGCGTTTGCCGGCCTTCTGGAGGGCGTCGCGTCCCGCGAGGATGTGCTTTCTGGCGTCGAGCTCTCCGGCCATCAGCAGCACGGCCTTCGCGCCGCCGAGCCTTGCAGGGGAGGGCTCGACCGCGATGCCGATGATCGCGACTCGCCGATAGCGGCGTGGAAACGCGCCCGCGAGCCACTCGGCGCGGCGCGCGCCTTGCGAGTAGCCGATGAGCGCGACCTCGCGATCGTCGAGCGGCGCTTCGCCTCGGGCCCTGCGGGCAGCGGACGCGGCCGCGAGCGCGCGCGTGACGCGCTGGTTCGTGCGCCCGAAGTCGTAGCCCCATTTCGTGCGCCCGGGCTTGTCGTCGCACTCGAGCTCGCCGACGAGCGAGAGCACCGTGGCGTGGCGCGTGGCGGCGCTCACCCAGCTCGAGAACGCGAGCGGATCGCCGCAGATCCCGTGCAAGTAGACGACGGCGCGTGCACTCGACTTCGGCCCGAACGCCACGAACGCCGAGCGATCGACGGGCACCGCGAGCTTCGTGATCGCCGCCGCGCCCGTCGTTCCGTGCGTGCGGTGGGGCTCGCCGTCGCGCCGTCGCTCGGCGTCTGCTCGCCCGGCGGTCGCGAGCAGCAACGCGAGGAGCAGCGCCGCCATGAGCCTCACCGCCATGAGCCTCACCGCAATGAGCCTCACCGCGAACAGCCTCGCCGCGAGGTGCCTCGTGGGGCGAATCAGCGCTTCGGCACCAAAACAACACAGCATCGGTGAGTCACCATCGCCGCGCGGCGCGGGACTATTCGCCGCTCGCCCACACGCGATGGCCGACGAAAAACGGGCCCATTTGCGAGATGTACTCCGAGGTTTGCCGCGTCTTGCGCATCGTCTGCACGACGTGCGAGAGCGGGTGCAGGGCCTTGCCGACGAGGCCGATCACGAACTCGTTGTCGTTCTTGTCGAGCCCGTGGCACGCGAGGCGCACGTCGTGCGCGAGATCGCCCTCGCCGTAGGCACGCCCGATGACCCCGTGCTCGCGCAAGATCCCCGCCTGCTCTTTCGGCGGCAGCCGCGCGAACGCGCCGCTGCGGCGAAGCGGGTACCACACGGCCCACGGCCACGCCGCGTTCTGCACGGTGACGCGCGGTCGGTCGAGCAGCCAAAATTCGAGGTTGTCCTCGTAGCCGCCGGAGTACGTGCGTCCGAGCATCGTCAGCTCCGGCACGAGCTCGAGCGAGGCGAGCGGCGCGTGCGCGAACAGTGGCCGCACCTGCGTGACGAAATCGCCCGGCTCTTCGCTGAAGCTGAGCAGGGCGACGCCGCGCGGATCGTTGACGTCCTCATAGACGACCGCGCCGATCCCGGAGTCGCCCACGGCTCGCGTGAGCGCGCCGAGCACGTCCGCGAGGTTCTGCTCGGGCGGGCAACGCCACACGAGCAGCTGCATGAAGAGCCGCCGGTCCATCGTCTGCGGCTGGCCGTCGCGCGGTGCGCCGCGCTCGATGGCGTCGACGGAGAAAGTCCCGTGCCCATCGGTGCCGTGGAGCGGCGGGCGACCGTGCGCGGTAGGCTCGTGGCCAGTCACGGTGGCGGCTGGCTCGGCTGCGGGCTCTGCGGCGGGGCGGTGCGCGTGCGGCTGCGGATCGTCACTCATGGTGGCGGCTTATACCTAACTCCCGCGCGAGCCGCATGCCGCCCGCTCGCGCTGGGTGTGATCGGCGGCCGAGGGTCACGGCCCGCGCGTTCAAGCCCGCGCGCGAGCCGCACGCTGCCCCTCAATCACGGCCCGTGCAGCGTCACGACACGTCGCGGGCGCGCCGCTCGGTCGCGAACATCCGCAGCGCATACTTGCCGGCCTCGGACGCGCGCAGCTCGGTGACGACTTTGGCGATCTCGCTCGGCACCGCGTCGACCGGCGGGAGCCACGCGCCGTAGCCTTCGTCCGGCGTCGGCAACAAGGCCGGCGCCGCCATGCACGCGAACGCGAGATCCGCCGCGGAGAACGTGTCACCGACGAGGTATTGGCGTCCCGCGACGCGCCGGCTCACCTCGTCGAACACCGCCAGCACCTTGTCGCGCGAGCGGTCGGCGTGCGCGCGATCGACGCGCAAATTGCGGCGGATCCCGCGCGTCACGAGCGGCGCGACGCGCTTGAAGGCCCACGCCTGCGCCCGGCCCACGTTCTCGTCGGCGATGCGCGGCAAGAGCGCGGGATCGCCGAGCGCAAAGAAGTAAGCCACCCGGCGCGTGTGCGGTCCGAGCTCGTCGTGGAACCGCTGCTCGAGCTCGCCGACCTCGGGGGTCGGGTAGAGCGCGCCCTTCGCGAAGCGATCGGACACGTAGCGGACGATCTCGGACGAGTCGCGCATGACGCGGCCGTCGTCGGTCAGGAGCGCGGGGGTCGAGAACGGCGACGACACGCGGTCGGACTTGCCCATCCCGTGCTGCGCGCTGAGCAGCATCATCGGCGCGAAGTGGAACATCGGGAGGTAGCCGTCCTCGCGGTAGGGTACGCGGTAGCGGTCGAGCGCCCAGCGCGCCTTCTCGTTGTAGTGCGAGAACCGAATGGTGATGAGCCGGTGCATGGGCATGGCGCGAGCCTACTACCGCCGCGCGCCCGCTACGCAGCGTGTCCGCGCTCGGGGCGAGCGGCCTCGTCCGGCTCCCGAGTCGCGTCACGCACCGCTCCCGCGCTTCGTGATTTTGGCCGCCACAATTTCTGGTCAACGCTCGCGCAGGCAGAGTATGACGGCGCGCATGAGCACCCGCGCGCTCACCTTCGCGAACACGACGATCGGCCGCAAGGTCATCATGGCCGCCAGCGGGGCCGCCCTCTTCGGCTTCGTCATCGCGCACATGCTGGGCAATCTCCAGGTTTTCCTGGGGCCGGACGCGATCAACGAGTACTCGCACAAGCTGCACGAGGTGCCCGCGCTCTTGTGGGGCGCGCGCGCCGGCCTGCTCGTGGCGGTCGCCGCACACATCGTGACGGCGGTGCAGCTCACGGCGCACAACAAGCGCGCGCGGCCGGTCGGCTACCGCGTGACGACCTCGGCGGCGACGAGCTACGCGGCGCGCACGATGATCTGGAGCGGGCCCATCCTGCTCCTCTATATCGTCTACCACCTGGCCCACCTGACCTTCGGCTACACGAAGGGGATCGGCTACCAGCACCTGCCGCTCGACGGCAACGGGCTGCCGGACGTCTACCACAACGTGGTCGAGAGCTTCCGCGTGCCGTGGGTCACGGCCGTGTACGTCGTCGCGCAGCTCGCGCTCGCGCTCCACCTCTACCACGGCGCCTGGAGCATGTTTCAATCGCTCGGGCTCAACCACAAGCGCTACAACGAGCCGCTGCGTTCGAGCGCGGTCGCCCTCGCGATGGCCGTCTGCGTGGGCTTCGTCGCGGTGCCGCTCGGCGTGCTCTTCGGGCTCGTGAAGTGATGGCTCGCACTCTGAGGGACGCACCATGACGCTCGCATCGAACTGTCCGACCGGCCCCCTCGAGGGGCGCTGGGACAAGCGCCGCTTCGAGATGAAGCTCGTCAACCCGGCGAACAAGCGCAAATACGAGGTGATCGTCGTCGGCTCGGGCCTCGCGGGCGGGGCGGCGGCGGCGTCGCTCGGTGAGCTCGGCTACAAGGTCCGCTGCTTCTGCTACCAGGACAGCCCGCGGCGCGCGCACAGCATCGCGGCGCAAGGCGGCATCAACGCGGCCAAGAACTACCCGAACGACGGCGACAGCGTCCAGCGCCTCTTCTACGACACGATCAAGGGCGGCGACTACCGCGCGCGCGAGAGCAACGTCTACCGCCTCGCGCAGATCAGCGTGAACATCATCGATCAGGCGACGGCGCAGGGCGTGCCGTTCGCGCGGGAATACGGCGGGCAGCTCGCCAACCGCTCCTTCGGCGGCGCGCAGGTGTCCCGCACCTTCTACGCGCGCGGCCAGACTGGGCAGCAGCTCTTGCTCGGCGCGTACCAGGCGCTCGAGCGGCAGGTGCACGCCGGCACGGTGCAGATGTTCTCGCGGCACGAGATGCTCGATCTCATCGTCATCGACGGACGCGCGCGCGGCATCGTCACGCGCGATCTCGTCACCGGACGCATCGACACGCACGTCGCCGACTGCGTCGTCCTCGCGTCGGGCGGCTACGGCAACGTGTTCTACCTGTCGACGAACGCGATGGGCTGCAACGTGACCGCCGGCTGGCGTGCCCACAAGAAGGGCGCGTACTTCGCGAACCCGTGCTTCACGCAGATCCACCCGACGTGCATCCCCGTCACCGGTGAACAACAGTCGAAGCTGACGCTCATGAGCGAAAGCCTTCGCAACGACGGCCGCGTGTGGGTGCCGAAGCGGAAGGGCGACAAGCGCCCGCCGGAACAGATTCCTGAAGACGAGC
>SYFR01000528.1 GCA_005800325.1 Myxococcales bacterium
CAGCGCGCGACCCAGCGGGCGACCCAGCGCGCGACCCAGCGCGCGACCCAGCGGGCGACCCAGCGCGCGACGACGGCGCGGCGGCATCCGGCATGGCGCCGAGGAGCGCGTCGTAGCTACGGGTACCGCGACGATGCGCAGCGCGCGCGAAGCTCGACGGGAGCTCTGCCGCCGCCTCGAGCGCGGTCCAGAAGGACTCGATGTCGTGGTAGCGCGCCTTGGGGTCGACGGCGAGCGCCTGGCGAAACACCGCGTCCACCGCGTCACTCAGCTTGGCCCCACCCGCGTTGGGTGTCGGGCGACGCTTGGCGTCGAGCGCCGTGCCCATCATGGCGTGCATGTCCCCGTCGATCGGCGGCTGCCCGGTCAAGCACTCGACCATCGTCAGCGCGAGGCCCCAGACGTCGGTCCACGGGCCCGCTTGGCCGTAGCGCTTCGGCACCCACTGCTCGGGCGCGCCGTAGCTCGGCGTGAACGGCCGCGAGGCCTCCGCCTCGGTGACGCGACCGATGTTCATGCGCACGAGGTCGCGCGCCTTGGCGATGCCAAAGTCGAGGATCTTGCTGCGCACCGGGCCGTCGACGAGCACGAGCACGTTCTCGGGCTTGAGATCGCAGTGGGTGATCGTGACGACGCCCCCGCCCGGGACCTCGAAGCGGTGCGCGCGATGGAGCGCGTGGGCGATCGGCGTCAGGATGTGGACGACCTCGTTGAGCGAGAGCGGCGGCTCGCCGGCGTCGTCGCGCATGATCACGATCGAGTCGAGCGGGCGGCCCTCGATCCACTCCATCGCGATGAACGGGACGAAGGTTCCGTCGTGCAGCGTCATCGCGTCGGCGTGGAGCGGCCGCACGACCTCGGGGATCTGGGCCGAGAGGTGAAAGAGGATCTCGGCCTCCTCACGAAAATTCTCGACGAACGCCTCGCGCGCCTGGGTCGCGATCGTCCCCGGGATCTTGAGACACTTGAGCGCCACCGGGGCGCGAAACGAGACGTGCTCGGCGCGGTACACGACGCCGAAGCCACCCTCGGCCACCACCTCTTGCACGCGGAACGCCCCAGCGACGTTCGTCCCGACGATGCCGAAGAGATCCGCTGCCATGGCCGCGTCACACTACCAGCGTCGATCTGGAGGCGCAGCAGCGAACCATCGGCTCGCGGGCGAAATTGCGGGGAAAATCGCGGGCGAAATTGCGGGGGAAATCGCGGACCGATCGAGATCAGAAGAGGCTCTAGCGCAGCGAATAGCGGCCCAAGAACTCGAGCATGTCCCGCTCCCGACCCTTCGGCCAGCGCTCGTGATTGGCCACGCTCCGCGCCTCCTTGCAGCTCGTCTCCGAGAGCGCGCACGACGGCTCGGCGCGGGTGCCGTCGCCGAGGCGCAGCGCCAGGGTGGGAGCTCGCGCGCCGTCGCGGGCGTGCAGCCACTGCTCGACGTCGAGGCAGCTCGTCACGCCGTCGCACGCGCGATAGACGATCGCGGCCGGCGTCGGCTCGAGGTCTGCGCAGCTCCAGCGTAGGCGCTGGGCCGTGGCGCCGTACGCCGCGAACGCCGCCACGCGATCGGGGCGCAGCATCGCCCAGAGCGCGGCCATCTCGCCGCCACGCGACGCGCCGATCGCATAGATCTGCGCCTCGTTGACGAAGCCGCGGCGCACGAGCACGTCGACGAAGCGATCGGTCATCACGGCGTCGGTGTTCTCGCGCGCGACGTGCCCGGTGTCGAACGCCAGGCGATGGCCGATGCGCCGCGCCTGGGGAGCGAGGACGATGAAGCCGCGACGCTTCGGATCGCCGCTCAGGTCGACCTCGTCGTCGAGCTCTCGCAGTCGGGTCGCGCGGCTGACCATCCCGGGGTTGTCGTTCTCGCCGTGGAAGAACACGACGAGCGGCAGCGGGGTGCGCTCCTCGAGGCGAGGCGGCGCAGAGAGGCAGGCGTAGCGTGGCGTGCCGTCGGGGGCCCGCTCCTCGAGCACCTCCGCGCCGCGACACGCGGGACGCTTGCCGGGACGCTCCCCCACGGACGCGGGTTCGCCTGCCGCCTCGACGCACGGGCCTGGGACGCGCGGCCGACGCTTTGCCGAGAGATCGAGCGCGAGCTGCGCGGGGTCCGAGGGAGCCGCCGCCGACGACGACGCGCTGGCCGAGGCCGACGCCGAGGCGCTCGGCACCGCTCTGCCCCACGGCGACGGCGCCGATCCGAGCGGCGCCGCCGACGCGGCCCTGCCCTCGAACACGGTGCCGAGCTGTTCGGGCGTGCGCTCGCGCTCCTTGCACGCCGCGAGCGAGACGAGTGCGAAGGCGACCCCTGAGGCGGCGAGGCAACGCGACACGCACGTCGACGTCATGACGCGGCGAGCTCCTCGAGATGGCAGGCGGCTTCGTGCGCGGCATCGGCCGCTCCGCGCGCTCGCAACGCGGGTCGCTCGACGCGGCAGCGATCGAAGGCGTGCGGACAGCGGGGATGAAATGCGCAGCCGGCGGGGGGCGAGATCGGGCTTGGGGGCTCGCCCGACAGCGGCAAGCGGCGGCGCGCGCGCTCCTCGGTCGGCCTCGCCGTGGGCACCGCGGCCAAGAGCGCCTGCGTGTACGGGTGCGCCGGCCGGCGGAAGAGCGTGTCCGCGGGCGCCGACTCGACGACGCGCCCGAGGTACATGACGAGCACGCGCGAGGCGAGCCTTCGCACCGTGGCGAGATCGTGCGTGATGAAGAGGTACGCGATCGAGCGCTCGCGCTGCAGCTCGACGAACAGGTTCAAGATCTGCGCGCGAATGCTGACGTCGAGGGCGCTCGTGGGCTCGTCGGCGACGATGAGGCTCGGGCCGAGCGCGAGGGCGCGCGCGATGCCGACGCGCTGACGCTGACC
>SYFR01000529.1 GCA_005800325.1 Myxococcales bacterium
ATCTCGACCTCGAGCTCCGTGGGGCACGCGACCTCGAGCCCGAGCTTGCAGGCCTTCGACCAGTAGCCGATCGCGCGGGTGCGATCGGGCTTCACCTCGCGCCCGTTCCAATAGACTTCGCCGAGCGCGCGGCAAGCGACCGGCCAGTTCGCTTCGCACGACTGCTCGTACAGCCGGAGCGCGAGCGGAAAGTCCGCGACCACCACGTGGCCCTCCTCGTGGAACCAGCCGAGTTTGTAGCACGCGCGTCCGTCGTTTTGCGCGCAGCGTGTCTGGCACTCGGACACGTCGCCGCCCTCGCAGCTCTTGGCTTCCCGGAGCGTGACGTGCGCAGGCCCGCAGGCCGCGGCGACGAAGATGGCCCCGAGCGCCAAGGCCCCGAGCGCCAAGGCCTCGAGCGCGAGCCAGGCACGCACGGGAGCCGTGATGTTCTCACCCATGGCCGCAAGCGTACTCCAGGGCGGCGCGCGGGTAGAAATTGCCGGGGCATCGCGGGCGCACGCTCGAGCCGCGGCGCGTCGAGAATGGAACGCGTTTCGCTGGTGCGCGCTTCGTCGTCGACACGGGGAACGCGCACTTCTTCGGGCGTCCGAGCTACGGCCATTGTCTTCGCGCGCCGCGGGCTGCCGGCCCATTGTCTTCGCGCGCCGCGGGCCTACGTGGCAATCCATTGCCCTGTCACGCACCGCCCAGGCTTGCGGCGCGAGCACCTCGCACCTCGCCGAGATGCAGGGAGCGATCTACGTGGTGCCCTGAGGCGCTGCTCGAGCGGGATGTGGCGACGCAACGCCGCGGCAACGGCGCCCCGGCAACGTCGACGAACTCGCGGAAAAGAGCTACGCTCCGCCCCCGAATCGCTTGCTCCATGCTGGCGTCGCGGGCCGAAGCGTCCTTCGGTGTGCGGCCTGGCCCGGAGCCTGCGCCACCGAAGGGATGACGATGTTGCGTAGTTCTTGGATCCTTGCTTGCGGCGCGGTTGCCGTAGGCGTGCTCGCGGCCTGCGGCGCTGACGCCGACACCCCCGCGTCGGCCGCGGCCACCACGTCGACGGCGTCGACGACCACCGGCGGTGGCGGCGACAACACCACCACGACCACCGGCGCGGGCGGCGACACCACCACCACGACCACCACCACGACCACCGGCGCTGGCGGCGCGGGCGGCGATGCCACGACCACCAGCGCGGGCGGCGCGGGCGGCGCGGGCGGCGATGCCACGACGACGGGGAGCGGCATGGACGTGCCCGTGAACGGCTGCACGCTCGCGATGGCCAAGGAGGTCATCAGCAAGCTCGTGGACATGACGCCGGGAAACAAGCCCTGGACGATTGGTTATCAGAACTGCGTGAAGGTGAAGCCGGCCACCGAGCTCGTGTGGAAAGGCAACTTCGCAACCCACCCGCTCAGCGGCGGCGTGTCGCCGACGGTCGACGCGGCGAGCCCGGTGTCGAAGGCCAAGCCAGCTCAGGGCGAGCTGCACGTGAGCGGCATCACGGAGGGCGCATACCCCTTCTTTTGCACCAACCATCCGAGCACGATGCAGGGCGTCGTCTACGTCATTCCGTGACGCAGCCACGAGCACCGCGCGTACGCCCGCATCCGGCGGGCGCGCGCGGGCGCAGCGAGCTCGAGGAGGCTCGCGCGGGCGGCCGCGTGTGCGATTCGCCCAAGTTGGAGGCGAGCGCCTAGCAGCGCACGTCGGCCTCTAGGCTCGCTTCAGACCGCACGCGTCGACAGGCGGCTAGCAGCGTCCGCTTCACTCGTCGGTCGCGCGCCACAGGTACCAGCTCGCCGCCGAGCGGTAGGGGCGCCAGCGTTCGCCGCGGGCCGCGACTTCGCCTGGCTTCGGCAGCTCGTCGAGCCCGAACACGCGAGCGAATCCCTTCCGGATCGCGTAGTCGTCGCTCGGCAACACGTCGGCGCGGCCGAGCTTGAAGATCAACAGCATGTGCACGGTCCAGCGACCGATGCCGCGGATCGGCGTGAGCGCGTCGACGATGGCGTCGTCGGACATCGCGGCGAGGCGCGCGAGCGACGGCACCCGGCCCGCTAACGCATGTTCGGCGAGATCGCGAAGGGCGGCGGTCTTCGCCCCCGAGAGGCCGGCCGAGCGAAGCCACGCATCGCTCGCGGCGGCGATGTCAGCGGGTCGCGGCGCGCGCCCTCCGAACAGCGCCTTCACGCGCGCGAAGATCGTCGCCGCGGCGCGTCCGCTGAGCTGCTGATAGACGATCGACTCGACGAGCGCGGCGAAGGTGCTCGAGGGCCGATGAAGCTGCAAGCGCAGCGCTCCTGCGCGTTTCATCCACGCCCCGAGCTCCCGATCGGCGCGGAGCAGGGCGCGCTCGGCCTCCCGACGATCGAACGGCAAGGCGCCGTCACCGTCGAAGAACCGGCGCCCCTTCGACGGCCCGAGTTCGACGCCCTCGAGCGATAAGAGCTTGGCCTTGGTGACGCTGCCGCCTGCCGCCGAGAAGCCTCCGAGCGAGCCATCGCTCGTGAGCACGCGGTGGCACGGCACGAGGAGCGGGAAGGGGTTCGTGGCCATCGCACGACCGATCGCGCGGGCGGCCCCCGGTGCGCCGACGCGCTCGGCGAGCTCCCCGTAGCTGACGGTCTGGCCTGGAGGGACGTCGCGCAGCGCGCGATACACCGCGGCGCGGAAAGGCGACAGCCCGCGCCAGTCGATCGGCGTCGACTCGAAGCGCCTCGGCTCGCCGCGCAGGTGCCGGTCGATGTCGCGCAACAGCCGCGCCACCTGCGGCGACGGCGGCGCCTCGCAGATCTCACCGAGCGCGCTCTCGAGCTTCGCCACGCACGCCGAGCGGCTCTTCTCGGCGAGCTCGACGCGGCGCACTCCGTCGTCGCTCCACGCCACGGCCACGGTGCCGAGGCGCGTGCGGAGGTGGGCATAGCGGAGGACCTCGGCCGCGCTCCGAGTCGCCCGCTCCTGGCTCACCTCGCGGCGCGTCCGTGCCATTCTGCGTGTGCCTCTCTCCTTCTGCCTACTTCGTCACGAGCTGGCACTCTGCCTACTTCGTCACGAGCTGGCACTCTGCCTACTTCGTCACGAGCTGGCACTCTGCCTACTTCGTCACGAGCTGGCACTCTGCCGTCGCCGCTGGCAAGAGCCAGTGCCACTGCGCGAGCTCGACGCGCGGGTAGTACGTCACGAAGTTGAAGCACATCTCGTTGGCCGTGTTCTCGCCGAACGGAACGGACTTGCCAGTGTCGTTTTGCCATCCGCAGCGCGTGCGCACGACGTCGCCGGCGTTGAGCTTACCAGTCGCCGGATAGGTAACTTGGTAGTCAAAGTCGTAGTTCGGAACATCGGCGAGCACCTCGGTCGAGCCGCCGTGGTCGATGGCGGTCGTGAGCGAAGCGCCCTTCGTGTGCATGTGCGGCCAAGCCTGAAAGACAGTCAGCGGCAGACCAGGGATCACGGGGACCGTGGTCTCGCAGGTCAGCTCGCTCGCGGCGTTCGGCGGCAACGTGAACTGCATGCCCCCGAACGCCATGATGTCGGCGTCGTGCGGGCGCAGCGCCGTCGTCGTGCAGAGGTCCATGCCGGTCTGGTCCACCTGCCCGGCGAGGCCCTTCAGGTTGTTGTAGTGGACTTGCAACACGAAGTGACCCGTCTCGCCGGCGGCGAGAGGAAAGCCCGCCTCTTCGGGCAGCACGTACGCAGGAGTCCCCGGGCCCCAGGCGTAGAGGAGCTTCCAGTCCGAGGCCGTGACGTCGCACGGCGCGGGGTCGGGTGACACCGACTTCGGCGCCTGCATGAAGAGCAGGTGATGAAGGATCGCCTCGTTGTCGATGCGCGGCACGATGGCGGTGATGTGGCGCGCCACGTCGCTCGCCGGCACGTCGATGCCGAAGCAGATGTGCGCGTCGATCTCGTCCTCGGGCATCGAGAACGCGGCGAGCGGGGTCACGGCGAGATCCGGCGTGCATCCGGGGCCCGCGCCACCGCTGCCGCTGCCACCGCCGCCGCACTCCTCGGCCGCGGAGGCGGCCAGCATGCCCACGTCGACCCACGCCTCGAAGGCGGCGATCTCGGCGTCGGTCGCGCGCTCGTTCGGCGGCGGCGGCATCGGCTTGTCGGCCTTCATGCGCTCGAGCGAGAGCTCGCCCACGGTGCCCTGCCCCCCGAAGAGCGGAGCGATGAGATCGGCGCGCGTCACGAGCGGCATCGGGGCGCCGAACTTCGTCGGCGAGGAGTGGCAGGACTGACAGCGGGCGGCGAGCAGCTCGCTCACTTCGCATGGCAACCCCTCGCCGTCGTGGCTCGCGCCGCCGGCACCGGCCGTGCTCGGCGGGTTCGCTCCACCGTCCGTGCAGCCGACCGCGAGCACCGCAAACGTAAGGAGTGCGCTCGGCAAGGCGAGCCGCAGGAGCGTGCGCAGACAAACCATCGCGGCATGATAACCGGGCGCGTGGTACGGAGCCGTATGCAAAACGCCGAGCCGTTTCCGGTCGCGGTCGGCGGGGAGATCGGCCAGCTCTTGCATCTGCTCGTTCATCGGCCGGGCGACGAGGTCGTGCGAATGACGCAGCACGAGCTCGAGCACCTCTTGTTCGACGACATCCTCGCGCCGGCCGAGACGCTGCGCGAGCATGGGCTGCTCACCGAGATCCTCGAGCGCTCGGGCGCGACGGTCCACGACTTCGTCCCGCTGCTCGAGCGCGCGCTCACGCGCTCGCCCGCCGAGGCCAAGCACGAGCTCTTGCGCGCGGTGTGCGAGCTCGGGGGAGCGCTCGATCTCTATGACATGCTCGCGTCGTGGCCGCCCGCGCGGCTGGCGCGCGCGCTCGTCGCCGGCATCGACTGGTCCGAAGTCGACGAGCCCAAGGTCACGCTCCGGCGCATGCGCCAGCGGCTCGAGGGCGCCACGCGTGCGCTCGCGCCGGTGCCGAACCTCATGTTCATGCGCGACCCCTGCTTCGCGGTCGGCGGGCGCATCATCGTCGGCCGCATGGCGACCGAGGCGCGCGCACGCGAGCCGCGCCTCGTGAGCTTCGCGCTGTCGCACTCGGGCGTCGTCTCCGCACCCGAGCTCGCCTTCTTGCCGACGGGGCTCGCCCACTCGCCACCGTACCAGCGCCTCGAGGGCGGCGACGTGCTCGTGTTGTCGCCGCGACAGCTCCTCATCGGTTGCTCGCAGCGCACGTCGGCGCAGACCATCGAGCGGCTCGCCGAAGAGGCGCTGTTTCCTCTCTTTCCGGAGCTCGAGCGCCTCTACGCGGTGCTGATGCCCGAGGCGCGCACCGTGATGCACCTCGACACGGTGCTCACGCAGCTCGACGAGCGGCTCTTCCTCGGTTACGCGCCGCTCTGCACCGAAGCGGAGGCGATGCCGCTCGCGCGGCTCACCCGCGATCGCGGTGTCGTCGCGCTCCGGGGCGCGAGCGTGCTCGACGTGCTGAAGGACGAGCTCGGGGCCGACACCGCCCTCGTCCCCTGCGGCGGCAGCGAGCGCCTGCATCAAGAGCGCGAACAGTGGACCGACGGCGCCAACGCGATCGCCCTCGCGCCCGGCCACGTCATGCTCTACGCGCGCAACGTGCACACGATCGCGGCGCTGGTCGAGCACGGGTTCACCGAGGTCGCCGTCCACCTCGTGCAGCCTGAGGAGCAGCGCGCCGAGCTCGTGCGCACCGCGATGACGGCGCCGCGGGCCGTGATCAGCTGTCCGAGCGGCGAGCTCTCACGCGCGCGCGGAGGCGCTCGCTGCCTCACGATGCCGCTCGCACGGGCGTGACGCGCTCCCTCGTGACGCGCTCCCTCGTGACGCGCTCCCTCGTGACGCGCTCCCTCGTGACGCGCTCCCTCGTGACGC
>SYFR01000530.1 GCA_005800325.1 Myxococcales bacterium
CGCTCACGCGCCAGGCGATCCAGCTCGGCTACCTGCCGCGCCTGCGCGTCGTGCACACCTCGGTCGAGACCGAGGGGCAGATCTACATGCCCGACGTGAACTGGCTGCTGGCGATCGGCTGCCTCGTCCTCGTGCTCGCCTTCCGCGAGTCGACGAAGCTCGCCGCCGCGTACGGCATCGCCGTCACCGGCACGATGGGGATCACCTCGTTCGTGTACTTCGTCGTCGCACGCCACACGGGGGGCGTGCGGCTCGGCAAGGCGCTGCCGCTACTCCTCTTGTTCCTCGCCTTCGATCTCCCGTTCTTCGGGGCCAACGCGCTCAAATTCCTCGACGGCGGCTATGTGCCCGTCGTCGTCGCCGTGGGCCTCTTCGCGCTCATGGCGATCTGGCGCAAGGGACGCGCGCTGCTCGGTCAGGCCTACGCCGCGACCACGCGCCCGCTCGATCAGTTCATCGCGAGCCTCGAAGAGGACGGCGTGGCGCGCGTCCCCGGCGCCGCCGTGTTCCTCACCGCGAGCGCGACGCAAGCGCCCGTCACGCTCCGCCACCACGTCCAGCGCAACCATTCGCTCGCCAGGACCGTCCTCTTGCTCACCGTGCTCACCGAGCGCGTGCCGCGCGTCCCCGCGTCGCGCCGCCGCGAGGTCCAGGCGCTCGGCGGCGGCATGTTCCGCGTCCTCGTGCGCACCGGGTTCATGCAGCAGACCGACGTCCCGACCGAGCTCACCCAGGCAGCGCGCGAGCTCGGGATCGAGCTCGTGCCGCACGAGGTGACGTATTACCTGGGCCGCGAGACGCTGCTCGCCACCGGAAGGGGCAAGATGGGCCGCTTCACGGAGCTCATCTTCGCGTTCCTGACCCGCAACACCTCTTCGGCGACCGCCGAGTTCGGCCTGCCCCCCGATCAGGTGGTCGAGCTCGGCCTGCAGCTGGATCTCTAACACTACTGCCGCAGCATTTTTCTGCCCGACCTCGCGACTTCTGCGAAGGCTGGCCATGGCCTACGGACTCGACTCCGCTGGGCAGCGGCGGCTCGAGCAGTATTTCGACGGTGTCGGCGCGATTCTCTGCCGTCGTGGCCGTCGTGGCCGTCGTGGCCGTCGTGGCCGTCGTGGCCATCGTGGCCGTCGTGGCCGTCGTGGCCGTCGTGGCCGTCGTGACCGTCGCGAGTCGTTCGCGATTTATGCCTTGGGGCTATTCGGTGACGGCGAACGCAAGAGCGTCGAGCCGATCGCGGCCTCACCGCCCATTCTGCACCGCCGTGTAGCTAGCTCGCGTTCTCGCACAGGACGCCGAACACCCCGCCCGTGTTGTTGCCCTCGTTGCACTCGAGTCCCACGCTGGCGTCGTCGGCGATCACCGTGACGTCGGCGGCACTTGACGGCGGCGCGGGCGCGTCTTCCCAGGTGCAGCTCACTGGCACGCAGTCGCTGGGAAAGAGTGTCCCCACGGTCACGGTGCCACAGACCTTCTTGCCCTCGACGTAGAATCCCACGCTGAGGCCCGCTGGGATGGGCAGCGCCCCGCGATTGCACACGTCGACGAAGAGCTCCGCCGACGTTCCTTTGCAGATGAAGTCCTTCGACGCGCCCGCCGTCGCGTCGCCGATGCCGGTCGCATTGGCCACTCCGGGGCTGTTCTGGCGGAAGTTGTTGAGCTCCGGAACTTCCCAGTTGTTCTTCCACGCGCTCGTCTTCGGCACGGTGCCGCTCTCGTCGATGTGGGTGATGGCGTAGGCGTGCTGGTTCCAGATGCGGCGCGACGGGACCCAGGCGTCGTTGGCGTCCGAGAAGACGCGAATGCCGGAGACGCCGGCAGGGTGCCCGGCGCGGCAGGTGTTGCCCTTCTGGGGCTCGCCCGTCGCCTCGGGTGGCACGCACAGAAAGCCCTCGGCGGTGCAGCCCGCGTCGTCCTTCTGGGCGCAGCACTGCCCCGTCGCCGTGCAGCGGCAGAGCCCGCCGTCGCACACCCCCGAGACGCAGCTCTTCGCGTCGTCGCAGCGCACGCCGTCGTAGAGCGGATCGACGCCGCTCGCCGTCAAGAAGGTGCACGCGATCCCGGCCCCGTTCGGGCTGCACGCCTTGTTCGCGGGCGCGACCAGCTCGGCGCGAAAGTCGCCGTCGACGTCCGCGATGATGGGGTTCTCGTGCCAGGTGCAGCTCGAGGTGTACTGGCTGAAGAGCACCTTCCCGGTCTTGCCCTCGTAGACGCGCGTGAAGCACTCATCGGCGTAGACCACCTCGCTCGCGCCGTCGGCCTCGAAGTCGAAGATGCTCGAGCCGGTCACGCTCGAGGAGAGGTCCTGCGTCGTGCGCGACCACGCGACGCCCTGGGGGCAGACGCCGCCGCTGCCGTCGCACGAGCCCTTCTGGCAGACGCCGTTCGGCCTCGGAGCCGGCCCGCAGTCGAGGTCGTAAACCGTGTAAGCGCCCTTCGCCGCGACGCCGAGCTCGGCGAGCCCGTCGCCATCGAAATCACCAACCGTCGGCGGGCCTCCCGAGCCGCCGCCAGGAACGGCGATCGGCGCCTGAACGACCTCGCCGGTCATCGCGTGGATCTGCACGAAGCCGCTGCGGACGATGGCGATCTCCGGGCGATTCGCGGGCAGGCCGGCGCCGTAAGCCCCGAAGTCGCCAATCGCCACGAGCCCGGGACCGGAGGTCGCGAACGTGTCGTCTTTGACCCACGCGCCCATCGCATAGGCCCAGACGAACTGGCCATTCGTGATCTCGACGTCCGGGTCGCCATCGAGATTGGCCAGCACCGGAAAGAGGCCCTGCCCGTAGCTCACATATCCCGGCGGCAGCGCGGTGAGCGGCGCTCCGAGCGCGCTGAAGACGATCCCCTCGCGGACGATCTCGGGCACGCCGTCGTCGTCGAGATCGTGAATCGACGGACCGCCCCAGCCGAGGTCGCAGCGGTGATTACCAAAGTCGCACGGGTTCCACGGCGCGCCGGCCGGCCTCGGCGCCTTCCACGCGAACTTGAACGTCTCGGTGCCGGGGTCGTAGGCGAAGGCCAGCGTGGAGCCGTCGGAGCCGTACGCCACGATGTCGGCGTAGCCGTCGCCCGTGAGATCCGCCGCCGCGAGCGCCGCCGACGAGACCGTGTAGTCGAGCTTCATGTCGCCATCGACGTCCACGCCGCCGAGGTTCTGGACGAGGGCGCACGTCTTGCCGTCGAGCACCCGGATGACGCCGAGCTCCTCGGTGTAGTTGGTCGGCACGGTGGCGGTGAACGAGGCGGCGATGAGCGAGGGCCCCGGCCCCACGACGTCCGGCACGTTCGCGGTCTTGTTGACGTTCACGACGATCGGCGTGCCCTGCACGTCGACGTGGCCGGGGAACGGATCGCCCATCGGCGCCTCGGAAAACGCGCACTGGGTCTTCGGCGACAGCAAGCCCGAGGCGATCACCTGCACGCACGCCGGATCGTAGGCGGGGACGTGCTCGCTCCACGGCAGGCACGTGCCCTCGGCGCCGCAATAGGTGTCGTACTGGCAGTCGTCGTTTTTCTCGCAGGGCGCGGCCGGCACGCAGACATCGTGCGAGCACACTTCGCCGCTCGGACAGTCCGCGTCGCAGCTCGCCGCGCCGCCCGTGCCGAAGAGTCCGCCCGTGCCCGAGGCGACGGTGCCCGTGCCCGTGCCCGCTCCCGCGCCGCTATCGCCGAAGGTCGTAGCGTCTTCCCCGCAAGCCCCGGCCGCGGCCACCGCCGTGACCACGAGCGCGAGCGCGAACGAGGGAGCCCCGAGGCCTGAGCGCTTCATGGCGCCACCTTACTGGAATCGCGCGCGGATTGGGGCACGCTTCGCCGGCGGCGCGCAGCCGCCCTAGCCCGCGAGCGTCGAAATCGCCGGCGGCTCGCCGAGCACGAACCCGGTGCGAACCGCGCAGTAGGCGGGAGGGGCGCCGGCGAAGAGCGCCGTCACGAGCTCGCTCGCCTTCACCGCGCCGTTCGGCTCGATGCGCAGCGTGGCCTCGACGCCGACGAGCTCGCCGAGGAGGCCGGCGCGACGAAAGAGGCTGCGATCGTCGGGGCCCGCGACTCGCGCCGCGACGAGATACGGCCGCACGTCGAGCTGGCGCTTGATCCCCTTGGCGTCTCGCACCACCGGGAGACTCGGGCTCGCGAGCGCCGCGGCGATCCGCTCAGCGAGCCGCGCCTCGGCATCGGCGCCGAGCGCGCTTCTGGCAAAGACGACGAGCAGGCGCGCTCCACGCACGAGCCGCGCGATCGAGGGCTCGGTCGGCTCGAGCCGCCGCGCCCGCACGAACGAGAGTCCATGCGGGCTCGAGGCGTTCATCCGCTCGCACAGGCTCGCAAGCGAGGCCTCGTCGTGCTGGGTGCCGAGCCGCAGATCGACGTGCTCGGCGAGGCTCGAGACCCCGAGCGAGAGGGCGGGCGTGAAGGTCATCTCCGGCTTCGGGTTGAAGCCGCCGGTGTAGAGCACCGTCTCGTCGATGCGCCGCAAGATCCGCGGCAGCTCGCGCACGACGTCGAGGTGGCCGAGCAGCGCCGCGGGGCCGATCTTCTCGAACTCGAAGCGGTACCGGTAGCCGGCGCTCTTGTCGCGCGGAGTGCCCTGCTCGCGACGCGGGCGCGCCTTCCTCACCGGGGAGACGGGCACGCCCTCGATCGCGGCGTGCGCGGCAAGCTCCGCGCTCTCGCCGGAACTGGCCTCTTCGACACTGGCCTCTTCGACACTGGCCTCTTCGACACTGGCCTCTTCGACACTGGCCTCTTCGACACTGGCCTCTTCGACACTGCGCGCACCGAGGCGGCGCAAGTACACGAGCCGCTCGCCACGCATCTTCGACATGTCGCACGCGACGCCGCAGTCGTAGCAAACGAGCTTGTTGGTGTCGGCCTCGGCCTCATCGAGGTTCGTGTGGTGGATGAAGGCGCCCGCGACCTTGCCGCACGGCGGGCTGAGGCGGCTCTGCAGGGCCTTGCGATACTCGCGCAGTAGGAAGCCATCCTCGAGGCCGACGTCGATGTGGCTCCACGGCAAGAGCGCGGTCGCCGGCAGCGTGCCGAGGAACAGGGCCTCGTCGATGTCGCAGTGCTCGAGCGCCTCGCGCCACGCGCCGAGATCGAGCTGGTCGTCCCACGAGTCGAAGCGCGCGCCGTTCTGATACGCCCGCTCGATGACATCGGCGAGCCGGCGATCGCCGCGCGCGAGGATCCCCTCGAGCACGCTGCCGCGCGCGTCGTGCATGCGGAGCTTCACGGCCCGATGCGGGCGCACCGCGTCCTTCAGCATGCGCTGCTTCTTCTCGACCTCGGTCATCGAGTCCATCGCCGCCCACTGAAACGGCGTATGGGGCTTGGGCACGTGGGTCGAGACGCTGACCGTGATCTCGGCGCGCTTGCCCGCGACGCGCCGCCCGACCTGCGCCGCGCGAGCGCCCGTCTCGATGATCCCCAGCACGTCCTCGTCTTCCTCGGTCGGCAGGCCGATCATGAAGTAGAGCTTCATGCGATCCCAGCCGCGCGAGAACACGCGCTCGGCCGTCTCGAGCAGCTGCCCCTCGGTGACGTTCTTGTTCACGACGTCGCGCATGCGCTGCGTCCCGGCCTCGGGCGCGAAGGTGAGGCCCGAGGCGCGCACGCGGCGCAGTTCGTCGAGCAGCTCGGGGGCGAGCCCGTAGGCGCGGAGCGACGCGACGCTGAGGCTCACTTTGTCGGCCGCGAGCTCGGGCGCGAGCTGCTGCAAGAGCGGGTGGATGTACGACACGTCGGCGGTCGACAGGGCCGTCAGCGCCACCTCGTCGTTGCCGCTCTTCTTCACGGCGCGCCGCACCGTCTCGATCACTTGCTGCGGATCGCGCTCTTGCACGGGGCGGTAGATCATCCCTGCCTGGCAGAAGCGGCAGCCCTCGGTGCAGCCGCGCGTGATCTCGATCGAGGTGCGGTCGAAGATCGCCTCCGGGCCGCCGGTCGGGCCGTCGTCGGGGAACGGATAAGCGTTGATGTCGACGGTGGTGCGCTCGATCGGGAACGGCAGCGAGGGATCGCTCGGCTCCTTCACTACCAAGAGCCCCGTCGCGAGCTCGACCTCGACCTCGTAGAGCGACGGCACGTACACGCCGCCGAGCCTCGCGAGGGCTGCGAGGCGCTCGACGCGCGGGATCCCGAGCGCACGCAGGCGCGTCCACTCGAGCGACAGCTCGGTGAGCTTCGCCTCGCCGTCACCGATCACGATCGCGTCGAAGAACGGCGCGACGGGCTCGGGGTGGGTCGCGTTCGGACCGCCGGCGACGACGAGCGGATCGGCCTCGGTGCGGTCCTTCGCCCGGAGCGGGATCTGGCCGAGCTCGAGCATCGTGAGGATGTTCGTGAAGGTGAGCTCGAACTGGAGCGAGAAGCCGACGACGTCGAACTCGGCGAGGCGCTTGTGGCTCTCGAGCGAGACGAGCGGGAGGCCGCGGTCACGCAGCTCGCCCTCCATGTCGACCCACGGGCAATAGGCGCGCTCGGCGAGCGTGCGCGGGTCGTCGTTCAAGATCTTGTAGAGGATCTTGTAGCCGAGGTGGCTCATCCCGATGTCGTAGACGTCGGGGAACGCGAGGCACACGCGCGCGAGCACCTGGGACCAGTCCTTGCGGACGCTGCCGACCTCTCCGCCCGCGTAGCGGCCGGGCTTGTCCACCTTGGGGAGGAAGGACGCGTAGGGGTGCTCGACGAACGAGGCGGACATCTGCGCGTCCTAGCATTGATCACGCCGGCGGGGGCCGCTCAGTCGAGAGGGCGCCGCGCGACGTCGGCGCAGCGCAATACGCTGCTTGCCCCCCAGGTTGAGATCCGGCGGCGCTGCGCGCCGGCAGGCGCCTGCCGGCGATCCTGGACGAGGTCCAGAACGTGCCCGAGATCTTCAATTACGTCCGGAGCCGCATCGACGCCGCGCCTCGCCGCACGGGTCGTTGGTTTCTGACAGGCTCGCAGGAGGCGCCGTTGATGCGCAACGTCACCGAGTCGATGGCCGGTCGCGCAGCCGTGTCGCAGCTGTGGCCGATGTCGACGCGTGAGAGTTCGCGTGTCTCGATCCTGCGGGGCGGCTATCCCGAGGTGCTGGCGCGGCCGCGGGCGGCTTCGCTCTGGTTCAGCTCGTACCTGCAGACGTACCTCGAGCGTGACGTGCGAGCGGTGACGGCGGTGCATGATCTCGTGACCTTTCGCCGCTTCCTCGGGCTCGTCGCGGCGCGGCACGGGCAAGTGCTGAACAAGTCGGACCTGGCCGCGCCGCTGGGCGTGAGCGTGCCGACGATCGCGCGCTGGCTCGCTGTCCTCGAGGCCACGACGCAGCTCCTCGTCGTTCCGCCCTATTTCGAGAACCTCGGCAAGCGGCTGGTCAAATCGCCGGAGATCTAGGACCCGCGTGCGTCGATGTCGAGGTCGATCCGAAGCACTGCGGCGCGTGCGGCGCGGCGTGCCCCGCGGGCGAGGTGTGCAGCCTCGGCGTCTGTGCGACCGACTGCGCCGGCGGCACGACGCTCTGCACCGAGGGCGGCGGCGGCGGGCCGGACGTCGCCGTGTGCGCCAACCTCACGAACGACGAAGCGCACTGCGGCGACTGCGCGACGGCCTGCGCCCTCGGCAAGTCCTGCGTAGCCGGCGCGTGCGTGACGTCGTGCGTGGGCGGCAGCACGCTCTGCGTCGTCGTCGGCGGCCAAGGTGGGGCTGGCCAAGGTGGGGCTGGCGCGGGCGGCGGCGGCCAGGGCGGCGGGGGCGGCGGCCCGGGCAGGGAGGATGTCTGCGTCGATACCGTGAACGATCCGCTGCACTGCGGCGCTTGCAACGCGGCCTGCCCGAAGGGCAAGGTCTGCCAAGGTAGCAGTTGCGTGACCGACTGCGCCGGCGGCACGACGAAGTGCCAAGACGCCAATCAGAAGGACGTCTGCACGAACCTGGCGATCGACCCGGCCAACTGCGGCGCTTGCAACAAGGTCTGCAGCGCCGCGAACGCCGTGTCGAGCTGCGGGGGCGGCGCCTGCGCTTTCGCGTGCAAGAGCGGCTTCGGCGACTGCGACCAGATGACGGCGAACGGCTGCGAGGTCGACGTGACGAGCTCGGTCAGCCACTGCGGCGCTTGCGGCAACGCCTGCAGCGCCGCGAACGCCGTGTCGAGCTGCGGGGGCAACGCCTGCGCTTTCGCGTGCAAGAGCGGCTTCGGCGAC
>SYFR01000531.1 GCA_005800325.1 Myxococcales bacterium
CCCCGCCGCTCGGGCGGCGATCCCCCCGCGCGGTCGCCAGCTCGCTTCCCGTGTTGGGCGCGACCTCGCCCGCCTGCCTCGCCCCCGACGCCCCGGCTGCTCGCCACTCCGGAGCGGCGGCTGGCGGCAACTGCAGGGGAGCGCTGTTCGGTAGCTGTGGCGCACCGGCTGCTTGCCATTCCGGAGTGGCGTCGTGCGGCAATTGCGGCGGCGCGGCGTGCTGCACAGCGGTGTCTGGCCATGGCGGAGTAGCGGCTCGCTGCGCGCCGGCGGCTTGCCCTTGCGGCGTGGCGGCTGCTCGCAATTCCGGCGCGGTGCCTGTTGGCCACGACGCCGAGCCGCCCGGGCCGAGCTCGCGCGGCGGCGCAGCGGAAGGTCGCGCGACCGGCGGCAGGCCTTGCTCTGGCAGGCTCGGAAACTCTCCCCGCGCCACGTCGAGGAAGGCGCGCGCGAGCTCGTCTGCCGTCTGGAAGCGCTGCTCCCGATCACGCGCGAGGCCCTTGGCGAAGAAGGCGTCGAGGCCAACAGGCAGGTCGCGCACGTGGTCGCGCACGATCGGGATCGTGTCGCCGCAGAGCTTCTCGATGACCTCGCCGAAATTCTTGCCGGTGAACGGGTTCGCGCCCGTGAGCATGCGAAACGCCATGACGGCCGTGGCCCAGAGGTCGGTGCGGGAGTCGACGTTCGCGACGCCTCGGGCCTGCTCGGGGCTCATGAACTGCGGCGGTCCGAGCACGACGCCCACGGCCGTCTGCTCGCATGCCTTCACGTCGCGCGCCTTCACGATGCCGAAATCGAGCAATTTCACGACCTCGACGTCGTCGCGCTGCGCGAGAAAGATGTTGCCCGGCTTGAGATCGCGGTGAACGAGGCCCGCGCCGTGGGCAGCGCGCAAGCCGCGGCACATCTGGGCGAGGAGCTCCGCTGCCTCGCGCAGCCCGAGCCGCGAGACGCGCTTCAGGCGGTCGGCGAGGCTCTCGCCGTCGAGCAGCTCCATCACCATGAACGGAGCGCCCTCGTGCACGCCGTAGTCGTACACCTCGACGACGTGCACGCTGCGAAGCTGCGCGACGGCGCGGGCCTCGCGCTCGAAGCGCTGCTGCGCCTCGGCCACGAGCGCGAGCCCCTTGGCCATGAGCTTGACGGCCACCTTGCGGCCGAGCTTGTCGTCGCGCGCGACCCACACCGTGCCCATGCCGCCGCTCGCGAGCTCGACCTCGAGCGCGTAGCGATCGGCGATGACGCGCGAAGCGCCGTTTCCGGGGGGGGACGTGACCACGACGAGCCCAGGAAGCTTACTCGCCGGCCCTTGGGGGCAGCAAGTGCTGGGGCGTGCTCGGGGGAGCCAGGGCCGTTGACGCGCAGCCAGAGCGTCGGTAGGTCGCCGCGCGTGAAGATCCTCGTAGCTCTCAAGCGCGTCGCCGATCCGGACAACGCCAACAAGGTGAAGGTCCCCGCGGACGGCGCCAAGATCGACACGTCCGGCCTCGAGTGGAAGCCGAACCCCTTCGACGAATACGCGCTCGAGGCCGCGCTGCGGCTGACCGAGAACGGCAAGACCCCAAAGGTGCGCGCCGGCGAGGTGGTCGTGGTGACGTTCGGCCCGGCCGAGACCGACACCACGCTGCGCTCGGCGCTCGCCACCGGCGCGGATCGCGCGATCCGCGTGAACGCCAACGACGCGGAGCTCGACGGCACGATGGTCGCGCGCGGGCTCGCCACGCTCATCCTCGCCGAGAAGCCGGACGTGGTGCTCATGGGCAAGCAGGCGGTCGACGGCGACACGAACCAGGTCGCGCAACTCCTCGCCGAGATGCTCGACTGGCCGCAGGCGACCTTCGCCGCGACGATCGAGGAAGAGCAAGGCGCGCTGCTCGTCGGGCGCGAGGTCGACGGCGGCGTGAACGTGGTGCGCGTGAAGTACCCGTGCGTGGTCTCGGTCGATCTGCGCATCGTCGCGCCAAAGAGCGTGTACTCGCTCCACACCGACAAGGCGCACAAGTACAACGACGGCGTGCGCTTCGCTCCCTTGCCCGCGATCATGCAGGCCAAGAAGAAGCCCCTCGAGATGAAGCAGCTCGCCGACGTCGCGCCGGGCGCGAGCGCGAAGGTGACCTACCTGTCGTTCGAGCCGCCGCCGGCGCGCAAGGCTGGCGTCAAGGTCGCCGACGTCGACGCGCTCTTGGACAAGCTGAAGAACGAGGCGAAGGCGCTCTGAGCCGAACGGGAGAAACTACGATGGCAAACGTACTCGTCATTGCAGAAGTCGGCGACGGCAAGGTCAAGAAGACGACCCACTCGGCGGTCACCTTCGCGCGCCAAGCCACAGCGGCGCTCGGCGGCAGCTACTCGATCCTCGTCGTCGGAGCCGACGTCGGCGCGACCACGGGCGAGCTCGCGACGCTCGGCGCAGACAAGGTGCTCCTCTGCGAGGCGCCCACCCTCGCGAACTACCTCGCAGAGCACTACGCGCCGACGGTGGCGGAGGTCGGCCGTAGCTACAGCGTCGTCGTCGCGGCCGCGAGCGCGTTCGGCAAGGATCTCATGCCGCGCGTGGCGGCGAGGCTCGACGCGGGCTACGCGTCCGACGTCACCGAGCTCAGCTCGAGCGGCGGCGCGCTACGCTACAAGCGCCCGATGTTTGCGGGCAACGCGTTCGGGATCTGCAAGATCGAGAGCGCGATCGAGGTCGTCTCGGTGCGCCAGAGCGCCTTCGCGGCGGCCGAGCCCACGGGCTCGAGCTCGCCCATCGAGAAGGTCGCCGCTGCCGCAGCGGGCGCGGCCGCGAGCCGCATCGAGTGGGTCGATCTCTCGCAAGCGAAGAACGAGCGGCCGGAGCTGACCGAGGCGCGCGTGGTCGTGTCCGGCGGGCGCGCGCTGAAGGAGCAGTTCTACGAGCTCTTGAACCCGCTGGCGGACGTGCTCGGAGCCGCCATCGGCGCGAGCCGCGCGGC
>SYFR01000532.1 GCA_005800325.1 Myxococcales bacterium
AGCTGATTTCCTTCAGCTTGAGCGCGCCCTCGAGCGCGATCGGGTAGCCGTACCCGCGCCAAAGAAACAGCACGTCGGTGGCGCTCGTGAGCGTCGTCGCGACCGAGCGCACGTAGTCCGCGTCGCCGAGCAGCTCGTGCATGTGGCCCGGCACCGCGAGGAGGGCATCGAGCACCTGCGCCGCCGTCTCGCGCGGCAGCGTCTCGCGTCGCCTCCCGAGATAGACCGCCAAGAGGAGCAGCGCCGCGAGCTGCGCCGTGAAGCACTTCGTCGAGGCGACGCCGATCTCGGGTCCGCAGCGCGTGTAGAGCGCGCCGTCGGCGATCCGCGGGATCGCGCTCTCGAGGACGTTGGCTACCGCCAGCACCTTGGCTCCCGCGCGCTTGGCCGCCCGGACGGCCCCGAGCGTGTCGAAGGTCTCTCCCGACTGGCTCACGGCGACGACGAGATCGTCCTCGAAGAACACGGCGTCGCGGTTGGCGACCTCGCTGCCGAGCTCGATGACCGTGGGGATCCGCGCCAGCGACTCGAGCCAGTACTTCGCGACCAGACCGGCGTGGTAGCTCGTGCCGCACGCCACGATGAAGATGCGGCGGAGCGAGCGCGCCACCTCGGGGGTCACGCCGATTTCGGTTGCGTGCACGTCCGCCGCGTCGAGATCCACGCGGCCGCGCAGCGTCGAGGCGATGGTCTCGGGCTGCTCGTGGATCTCCTTCAGCATGAAGTGCTTGTAGCCGCCGCGCTCGGCCATCGTCGGGCTCCAGTCGATGCGCTTCGTCGGGCGCACGACGGGATCGCCCGCCACCGTCGTGATGGTCGCCCCGCTCGGCCGGAGCTCCGCGACGTCGCCGTCCTCGAGGAACACCATGTCGCGCGTGTGGCTCAAGAGCGCGGAGATGTCGCTTCCGCACAGCATCTCACCATCCCCGTAGCCGATGACGAGCGGCGAGCCGTGGCGCGCGGCGATGATGACGTCGGGCTCGTGCGTGCCGAGCACCGCGATGGCGTACGCACCGACGACGCGCGAGAGGGCATCGCGCACGGCCGCGTGCAGCGTGCGGGCCCCGCTCGTCAGCGCGCGATTGACGAGGTGCGCGATGACCTCGGTGTCGGTGTCCGACGAGAACCGCGCGCCCTCGGCGGCGAGCTCGCGCTTGAGCTCGGCGTGGTTCTCGATGATGCAGTTGTGGACGCCCGCGACCTTGCCAGCGACGTGCGGGTGCGCGTTCTCCTCGCTCGGCCGCCCGTGCGTCGCCCAGCGCGTGTGTCCGATCCCCACGCTCCCGTCGAGGGGCCGAGTCACGAGCGCCTCGCTCAAGTTTCGCAGCTTCCCCAGCGCGCGCACGACCTCCATGCCAAGGCCCGTGTGCACCGCAACGCCGGCAGAGTCATAGCCGCGATACTCGAGCCGCCGGAGCCCCTCGACCACGATCGGCGCCGCCGCCTGCTTGCCTGAGTAACCGACGATTCCGCACATATTGGCCTCGGTGACGCTACCTCGGATGCGGCAGCGCGTGCCGAGGTTCATGCGTCGAAGCGGAAGGTAAGCCCGGCGGCGATTGCCCCTCCGCGGAAGGTAAGCGCGGTGGCGCTCGATGCACCTCGGAGGGGATGCCCGACGGCGATTGACCCTCCTCATCCGTCGCCGCGTCCCCGACGCGCGCGAAGGCGATGAGCCGGCGCACGACAGCGACGGCCTCGTCCTCGGGCATGACCGCGGACAGCTCCACGCGCTGTCCGCGCGCCTCGACCCGCACCCGATCGAGCACGCCGGCGAGGCCGAGCAGCAGCACCGCCGGGCTCTCGCGCGCGGCGCGGAGGCTCTGCTCGAGCGTGCCGCGTAGCACCTGGCAGGCGCCCGCGTCGTCGCATCGGAACGCCGCTTTCGCCGTGAGCGCGGCGCCGAGCCGAAGCGACACCCCGCCCCCGAGCACGTGCGCCAGGGCCTCGCTCCCGGCGGCGCGCGAGAGCTCGTCGCGCACGATGCGCCGATGTTCGTCCGTGAGGACGGCGGTCAGAACGAAATCCCCCTCGCCGACGGCGGCGCGCTCTTCACGGTGCAGCGCATCGGAGCCGAGGCTCGGCGCCGCCCCGCGCGCCACCGCCAGCACCGCCTCGGCGTAGCTCGGCTCGGCGAGCACGAGCGGCCCACCGTCTTTCACGAGCAGCATCGCACCCGCGTGCTGCACTGACCGATCGGTCAGTTTTTCGAATGCGCCGCGCCGCTCGCGAAGTGGCGAGCCGCCTCTTGCCTCGACGACCCTCGAAGCGCAGTCGAGGAGCGCCCGCGCGTCGAGCGGCCCGAGCGCGATCACGCCGAAGCCCGCGTCGCTGTCCGATGGAACCACGACGGCGAGCCGCTCCACCTGGTCGAGCGGATCGCGCCCGCAGATCGTGGCGACGTCACCCATCCCCTCGAGGGTGCGCACCCCATCCCAGATCCCGCGCGTGAGCGGGTGAGCGCGCACCGCAGCGACGTCGAGCTCGGCGACCAGCACCGCGCCGCGCGGGATCACGTCACCGAGCCCGGGCCGGCGAGCGACCCCCGCCCCTCCGTCGCTCCGGCGCCACGCGATGAAGGAGACCGCGACGGCGACGAGCGCGAAGATGAGCAAGAAGCCTCTCCCGCCCAAACGTGGTCGCGCACTCTGCTTGTTCGCGCGCATGGACGACCGTGAGCACCCTAGCGATCCGCGCCGCCGTCGAACAGCGAGCCGATGCGCTCACCCAGCCGCGGCGCCCACGAGAACGCCAGGATGAGCACGAAGAGCAGCCCCACGAGGGCCAACTCATCGACGGTCGCATGCCCGAGAATGGCGCGAGTCCAGGACGGCACGAATAGCCATTACACCGTACCGTCGCTGGCGTCGCGCGCACGCTCGTCGCTCGTGAGCGCCGAGGCGCACGGCTGCGGTTCTGGGTCAACGTCGAGGGCGTGCGAAGTCGTCGCCTGGCGCCTCATTTTGACGCCGCATCGCTGTGTTATTTGGTGGCGAATCTCTGATTCACCACACTAGGCTCCGCGGCGTGTCGCAGCCTTTGCCTTGGACGGGCAGACGTGAGAGCGGCACCGGCCAGCAGGGGGTGGTGCTCGTCGCCGACTCCAGCATCGACGGTGCCGCGCTCGCCGCGCTCGTCGAGGACGCTGGCCTCACGCTCCTCTCGAGCGACGCGGTCGCGCTCCCGGAGCGTGTCGCGAGGCTCGCTCCGCTCGCGATCGTCGTCGATCTCGAGAGCGCTCACGCGCCCGACGCCGTTCGTCGCATTCGCAAGCACGTCGATCCCGAAGCCGCTCCGCCGCTAATCCTGCCGACCGTGCCCGAGACGCGACTGCGTGAGCTCGGCTTCGTGCTGCGTCCCATCGAGCGCGTGTTTCCGCGACCGGTCGTGCTTGAGAGGCTCGCCTCGTTCTTGCGGCAGCTCGCGACCGGCGTCGCTCACGGGTCGGGCTCCGGAGCCTCGCGGCACTCCCAGCCGCGCGATCGCGAGGTGTCGTCGCGTCCCTCTTCGAGCTCCATGACGGACGCGGCGTCGGTGCCCGAGGGCTCCGATCCCTTGCTCAGCCTGCCGGACCTTGGCGACGAGCTCGAGGGCGCCGGATCGTCACGCGACGCGGTCCCTTCAACCACGGCGCTGAGCCCAGAAATCGCGGCGCTCCTCGAGAAGAGCGCTCGCCGCGCGCGCGACGAGTCAACGCCGCCTGCCAAGGGGCCAGCGCGCTCGAATGCGATCGCGCCGGAAGCGCTCATGCGCCAGCTCGAGGAGCTGCTCGATGACGGCGACGACGCAGCAAGCGCCGCACCCGAGGAGCGCGCCGCACCCGCGAGCGAGTCCGCTCGCGACCTCGGCACCAAGGAAGCGCCGCGTGCCCGCGCGCCGCGCGTGACATCGATCGCGGATGGCCCGCCGCCGTCGATGCCCCCCGTCCACACGGCGGTCGATCTCGTGCGCTACGCGGCGCCGATCGCGCCGCCTCAGCAAACTC
>SYFR01000533.1 GCA_005800325.1 Myxococcales bacterium
GACCCATCGGGCACCGGAGGCGAAGGCTCGAGCGGTGGCGGCGGCGAGGGTGTCGGCGGCGCCGGGCAGGGTGGCGGCGCGGCGCTCGAGCTCTACGAGCTAGAGAGCGCGATCACTCCCGGAAAGAGCGCCATCAACTACGCGGGGCAGAGCCTGCGGCACGTCCTCATCGAGGACATGAAGACGTACCTCGGCGGCCTCACCAAGGCGATCGACGCCAACCAGTACAGCCCGCCGAGCGTCGCCTTCACGGTGAGCGCGCTCGAGTACTACTACGCCTTCGACGACCAGACCTCGGGCCTCGACGCGCACGGGATCAAGACGAAGCCCGCGCCGCTGCAAGCGCACTACGCCGCGATCGCCACCGGCAAGAACCTCAAGGCCAAGATGGCCGGCAACGATCCGGCCACGGACTACCAGGACTGGAAGACGCAGTTCGTCGGCTGGCAGGACGCGAGCATCGCCGCGGATGGCGGCGGGCTCGGCTCTCCCGAGGCGCTGCTCCAGGCGTTCTTCCACCGCGTCGGCAAGCTCGCGCTCGATCGCGCGAACGGAACGATCCCGGTCGTGCCCGGAACGCAGACGCCGCTCGCGTCGGTGTACGTCACGGGCAACGGCCTCGATCTCCAGCAGCTGATCCAGAAGCTGCTGCTCATGGGGGTTAGCTACTCGCAGGGAACCGACGACTACCTCGACGACGACGTGATGGGCTCGGGCCTGCTCGCTCCGAACACGCCGGACGCGGACAAGCCCTACACCGTGCTCGGCCATGGCTGGGACGAGGCGTTCGGCTACTTCGGCGCCGCGCGCGACTACGCATTCTACACCGATGATGAGCTCGCCAAGTTGGGCGGTCGCCCCGACTGGCAGGGCTCCCACGACACGAACGGCGATAGCGCGATCGATCTCACGGCGGAGCTCAACTTCGGCGCCTCCGCGACCGCGGCGAAGCGCGATCTCGGCAGCGTCGATGCGACGGACTTCACGGGCGACGCGTTCGCGGCGCTGCTCGCGGGGCGAAAGCTCATTCAAGGCGCGGGCGCGGCGCTCACCGCGCCGGAGCTCATGTCGCTCAAGGCGCACCGCGATCAGGCGGTCCTCGCGTGGGAGAAGGCCATCGCGGCGACCTGCGTGCACTACCTCAACGAGGCGAGCGCGATGACACAGGCGATCGGCACGATGAGCTACGATTTCTATGCGCACGCCAAGGCGTGGAGCGAGCTCAAGGGCTTCGCGCTCGGGCTGCAGTTCAACCCGCGCAAGAAGCTCACGAACGCGAACTTCGCCAAGCTCCACACGCTGCTCCGCGACGCGCCGGTGCTCGCGACCGCGACCCTGTCCGAGCGGCAAGCGTACCTCGGCGATCTCGCGACCGCGCGCGGGCTCCTGCAGGGCGCCTACGGCTTCTCGCAAGCCAACGTCGAGGCGTGGTGAGCCGATGAGAGCCGCCCCGCTCCTCGGTGGGCTCGCGGTCGTAGCCGGGCTCGCGCTCGCGCCGTCGTGCGTCGAGAGCCACAGCACGACCCACGGGCCGGCGTCGGCGTCCACGGGCGCGGGCGCGGGCAGGGCGGCGTCGAGCGGCGCGGCCACGGGCTTCGACAAGCACGCGCTGCTCGCGAACCTCGGTGAGCGCGTCGTGCTCGCGACCTACCGCGAGTTTGCGTCGCGGGTGGGCGACCTCGCGCTTGCGTGCTCGGCGTGGAAGGCGTCGGGCGCTTCGAGCGAGCGCGCGGTCGCACAAGGCGCATGGAAGAGCGCGATGAGCACCTGGCAGCGCGCCGAGCTGATGCAGCTCGGGCCGGCCGCACCGATGAGCCTCCCGGGCGGCAAAGATCTACGCGATGAAATCTACTCGTGGCCGAGCGTGAACGCGTGCGCGGTCGATCAGGAGCTGGTGAAGGCCGAGTACGAGAACGAGGAGGTCTTCGCCAACAAGCTCGTCAACGTGCGAGGGCTCGCCGCGCTCGAGCACCTGCTCTTCGACGAGGATGAAGAGAACGCCTGCGCGCCGCAGAACACCATCAACGCGGCAGGCACGTGGAGCGCCATCGTGCCCGAGCTGTCCCTGCGCCGCGCCGCGTACGCGACCACGCTCGCGGGGCTCGTCGCGAGTCGAGCTGCCGCCCTCCGCGACGCGTGGGAGCCGAGCGCGGGCGACTACCTCGCCGAGCTCGCGACTCCAGGGCAACGTTATCAAGCGAGCGCGCAAGAAGCGCTCAACGCCGTGAGCGACGCGATGTTCTACCTCGACACCGAGACCAAGGACCTGAAGCTCGCGGTGCCGGCCGGGCTCGCCGCCGAGTGCGCTACCGTGACCTGCCCCGAGAAGCTCGAGCTGCGCGAGTCGCGTCACGGAGAGGCGGCATTGCGCGAGAACTTGCTCGCGTTCCAGCTGCTCTTTCACGGCGGCGCTTCGTTCGACGAGCAGGCGCTCGGCTTCGATGACTGGCTCACCGCGGCGGGCGCGGGCGAGCTCTCGGCGACGATGGCGGCCGATCTCGCCGCGGCGCTCGCGGCCATCGACGCGATCCCCGGGAGCGACCTCGAGGCGGCCCTCGCGACGGAACCGAAGAGCCTCGAGACCGCCTACGGCGCGGTGAAGAAGATCACCGATCAACTCAAGACCGAGTTCGTGACGGTGCTCGACCTCGAGCTGCCCGACGCGGCGGCCACGGACAACGACTGACGGGCGCCATGGATGCTCCGTCGAAGTGCCCGTCTCGCGCGAACCTGGCCCTGCGCGCACGTTACCGGCTCGGCGAGCCCACCGATGTCGCGGGCCTCGTTATGTTTCGCGTCCTCTTCGGCCTCCTCGTCGCGACGATCGCGCTGCGCGCTCTCGCGCTGGGCTGGGTCGAGCGGGCACTCCTGCGCCCGACGTTCTTCTTCAAGTTCTGGGGCTTCGCGTGGGTCGAGCCGTGGCCTGCGTGGGGCATGCACCTGCACCTCGCGCTGCTCGCGCTCGCGGGTCTCTTCGTCGCCGCGGGCCTCTGCTACCGCGCCGCGATTTGGGCGCTTTTTGCGGGGTTTTGTTATCTCGAGCTGCTCGACGTCACCGGGTACCTGAACCACTACTACCTCGTCCTCCTGCTCGGGCTCGTGCTCGGCTTCATGCCGCTCGGGCGTGCGGGCTCGGTCGACGCGTGGCGCGCGCCTGCGACGCGCATCGAGCGATTTCCGGCGTGGTGCACGTGGGTGCTGCGGTTCCAGATCGGGCTCGTGTACTTCTTCGCGGCGCTCGCGAAGCTCTCGCCGGACTGGCTCGTCTTCGGTCAGCCGCTCGGGATCTGGCTCGCGGCGCGCAGCGAGCTCCCGCTCGTGGGCTCGCTCCTCGCGGTCTCGTGGGGGCCGCTGGCGATGAGCTGGGCGGGGTTTCTCTACGATCTCACGATCCCGCTCTGGCTCTCGTGGCGGCGCGTGCGGCCGTACGCGTACGGCGTGGTGCTGGCGTTTCACCTGACCGTGGGCGCGCTCTTCAACATCGGGCTCTTCCCGTTCATCATGACGGGCGCAGCGCTGGTGTTCTTCTCGCCGAGCTGGCCGAGGGTCGCGGCCGCCTGGCTGCGACGCGCGATGCCGAGCGTGGCGGCCCACGCGCAAAGGCTCATCGTCTCGCGGCGCGATCGGGCGATGAAGGCGGGCAAGATCGCGGCGAACGCGCCGTTGGGCCACTCCGGCATTGCGCCGTTGGGCCCCATCGCGGCGAGTGCGCCGTTGGGCCCCATCGCGGCGAGTGCGCCGCTGGGCCACTCCGGCATTGCGCCGTTGGGCCACACCGGCATTGCGCCGCTGGGCCCCATCGCGGCGAGTGCGCCGCTGGGCCCCATCGCGGCGAGTGCGCCGCTTGGCCACTCCGGCCACGCGCCGCTGGGCCGCATAGGGTTCGCGGTCCTCGTCGCGTAATGCGAGGCGCAGGCGCTCGTGAC
>SYFR01000534.1 GCA_005800325.1 Myxococcales bacterium
AGCGTTCATGCCCAGCGTTCATGCCCAGCGTTCATGCCCAGCGTTCATGCCCAGCGTTCATGCCCAGCGTTCATGCCCAGCGTTCATGCCCAGCGTTCATGCCCAGCGTTCATGCCCAGCGATAAACCCAACGGCCGCGCACGAGGAGCGCCCTAAAACGGCTCCTTGTAGATCGCCGCCTCGATGCGCGTAATGAACGGCTGCTCGAGCTCGGAGAGCGTCAGCTTCGGCCGGATCCGCCCGACGTCGACCGACGCGATGGGCTTCTGAATGCGCCCGCTTATCGTGATCTCGGCGAGCGTGATGATGCCTCGCGGTGCGCGCCCCTTCGCCTTACCCGTCGCGGCCCCGTCTTGCGCAGCCGCGACGGCAGGAACGAGCGCGACGGTAGAACCGACGACCAGCGCCGCAACAGCGACCCCAAAGCGCATCCGGATCTTCATCGCCCGAACGATAGCACGCGCTCTTGGCATGCTCACCCGCCGTCGCCGTCGCCGCCGTCGGCAGGCTGCGGGTGTTCCTCTCCGGCGCCTGGCTCACCCGTTGGAGCCGGTGCCGGCGGAGCGGCCGGCGGCTCGTCCGTTCCGGCACCCGGTTCACCCGTTGGCTCCGGTGGCGGCTCGGCGGGAGCAGCGTTCGCCGCCGCCAGCGCGACGAGCTCCGCCTTCTTCAGGTTCGCGCGACTAAGCAGCTCATCGACGTCCGTCGGGTCGGTCTTGCTCCGCAGCTCCTTGAATCGCGTCAGCTCCGCGATGGCGGCCTCGACCTGCTGCGTCGGGGTCAGCCCGTCGAGACTCGGCGCAAAGAGGTAAAGCAGCCCGAAGTTGTAATAGACCGGCGCAAGATTACCGTCCTTGAGCTTCACCCACTCGAACTCTTCCTTGGCCTTTGCGTAATTGCCAAGCAACCGCTGGGCGTCTCCCATGCAGAGGTGCGCGGCGAGGTTCTCGGCATCGTACCGAAGCGCGCCCTCGAGGATGGGCACAGCCTCGACCGCTCCGCCCGTCTCGAGCAGGTAGGTCGCGACGCGAACCCGCGGAAGCACCAAGTCCGGCCGCAGCTCCATCGCCCGCCGATACGCCTCGACGGCCCCCACGCGCTTGTCCTGCTCGAGCAGGATGACCGCGCGCAGCAGGTGCGCGTCGGCGTTGTTTCGGTCCCGCGCCGGGTTGGCGTCGCCGAAGCCGTCGAGGATGGCCTTGAGCGCGTAGAGCGCCAAATCGAGGCGCCTTGCACGCCAGTGATCGCGGGCAATGGCCATCATCGCAGGCGCGTGGCTCGGGTCGAGCTTCAAGGCCTCTTGTGCAATCTGCTGGGCGCTCGCGCTGTCCTTGGCGAGCGACTTCACCTCGGCGAGCGCCGACGCCAGCGCCGCGCTCTTCGGGAGTCGGCCTCGTCTCTCGGTCAGGAAAGCGTCCGCGTCGGAGACCGCACCTTCACTCGCCTGGAGCGTCGCGTACGCGACCATCGCGTCGGTGTATTCAGGAACTACCTCGAACGCGCGCTGGTAGGACGACAGCGCTTCGCTCGGCCGCCCAAGTCGTTCGAGCACGGCGCCACGCGAATAGTGGGCCCGGTAGGCGGTCGGATCGGCCGTGGCGGCCTGCCGAAACGCCACCTCGGCACCCCTGAGATCCGCGTTGCCAAAGGCTGCGACGCCCTGGCCATAAAGGGCCATCGCCTGCGCGTTCATCTGGGACCCGCCCGCCGGAGCGGGAGCTGGGGGAGCCGTGACCTGCGGTGTCACGGCGTCGGCCCCCGGCTGCCCCGGCATCGCGGGCACCGCATACGGAGCGGTCGAGGTGGGCGTGCCACTTGGCTGCGGCGGGACGTTCGGCGGCGGACCTTCCTCGCAGCCAATCGCCGCGGCCCCAAAGACCGCCGTCGCCGCGACGATCGCGAGGGAGGCTCCGATGCTGTGCACGGCGTTACGCATGCTCGACTCCTGATTCACCCGCCGGAAGCCTGAGACGCTCACTGAGGGCTCGCCGGCAACGGGCTCGTAAGAACCGTGGTGGGCATGTCGGCGGTGAGTCCGCGACGCATACGCAAGAACATCCCATCCGCGTAAACGAACGGCTCGCGGGTCTCTGGGTTGTCTTTGCTCTGAACCGTCAAGATCCCCGTGTATTCACGAAGCTTCTCGTCACCGAGGATGTCCGTGTAAAAGGCCAACCGCCCCACGGCCGCGTCGACTTCTCTCGTGCCGACCTTCCATTCGCGCGCCCAGATGATCGCCTGTCCGTAGCCGGACACCATTGGCTTGTCGGCGCCCTCGAGATTCTTGTCTCGGTCTTCGCGCCACTTCGTGCGACGGTTCGCGGTGAACACCTCGTACTTGGTGCACGCACTCTCGTTGCCCTGATTGACGCAGAGGTCATCGAGCTGCTTGAGCACCTTCTCCTCTTTGTCCGTGTAGAGCTTCAGGCCGGGCTCGCGGGCGTTGTAAAGACCCGTCCGGCACGAGTCGTAGAGCGACCCCTGGCGCGCGCGCGAGGCCACGGCCCAGCGCGGCGACTCGTACTTCGTGATCACGGTCTGAAGGCGGTCGAAATATCGCTTGGCGTCTTCCTCGACGTCCTTCTTGAACTCCTTGGCGACGTCGACGATGACTCCGGAGTAGCGATGGTGTCCGCTCTCGTAGTCGAAATTCTTTTTAAGGTCCTCGTCGATGACCCGGTAATCGCACTCGGCGGCCATCTCGGCCTGCGTGCTGCCGAACGCCTTGCTGCGGCCCTTGTCGTTCTTCGGCGCGCTGCCTTTGTAGGCCTCGAAGCCGGAGATGGTCTTTTGACACCACTCGTCCGATTTCGGGTCGTTGCCCAACCGACGCATTTTGGCGACCCCAGACGCCGCCTGAACCGTGAAGGCATGTCCCGCGGGGTCGCCTGACCATTTCGCGTGGAAGCTCTCCAGCGTGGCGACGGCGCGAACACGCGCGGCCCGATTTTCGCCCCGATCCGGCGCGCGCTCGTCCCACTGTTTCACGTCGCCCTGGACGATCAGCCACTCAATCTCCGCCTGCTGATCGCGCGGCGGATTCATGGCAAAAAACCGCTTCTTCGTGGCCTCGACCTTGTCACGCTCACCGATGCTCAAGAAGAGAAACACCGCGTTCTGCGCGGCTACGCGACGGTCGTTCTCCTCGAAGCGCGTGATCGCGCTGATCTTGTCGAACGTCTGCCCGGCGCGTCGGTAGTCGAAGAACAAGACGTATGACTCCGCGAGGGCGTCGTAGGCCTTCTTCAAATACCCAATGCGCTCTGCGTACTTCTTCGGGTTCGGGGGCTTGCCTTTGGCCTTGTCGCCCTTCTCGAGAACGTCGAGCTGGGAGTCGCTGCCGTACTCCTTGATGAACAGCTCGTACATCTGGATGGCCTTGTCGTAGTTGCCAAGCTGCTTGTACGCGATGGCACCGTTGATCGCGGCCTCGGGCGCGGAGTCGTGGGCGGGCGCCGCCTTGAGCGCCTCTTCGTACAGCTGCCCCGCCTTCGCCCACAGCGCGCGTCGCGCGGGCGTGTCCTCCGTCATTGCCTCGGCTTCTTGGTAGGCCTTGTAGGCCTCCTTGTAGAACCCGGTCTCGATCGTCCCTCGGCTGAGCGCCCCCTCGATCGCCTTGTCGGCGTCGGTGAGGGCGCAGCTCTTTTTCGAGGCGGCGCTGGCGAGCTCGTGGCTCTTCTCGAAGTTGCCCTCCATGTTTGCCATGGTGATGAGCTTCTTCCAAGCATCGTAGCCGTAGCTCGTCTTGCCGCACTGCTGCTGGTAGATGGGCTCGAGTCGCTTCTTGGCGGCGTCGAATTGCCCATAGAGGAACGGGACCTCGCCGCTCACGTAGGCGAAGCGGTTGTGGTTGTCGTACGGGTCCGCCTCGACCGGGATCACCTGCACGTACTCGTCGAAGGCGGCGATGAGGTCGACGAGGGGCTGCGGCAGATCGGCCTTGACGACGCGCTCCTTCGTCTCGCCGTTCTCCTCGTACTTCTCCGTGGTGACCTCCTTACGCTCGGGAAAGCCGAGCGTCCCGCCGCTCTTCTCGTACTGCACGTAGTTGGCGGCGACGACCTGCTGCGCGACGCGCACGACCATGATGCCGGCTGGCTGCAGGTACTTCTCGTCTTCGTTCGAGTCGCGCACCTCGCGCGCCGTGCTCTGCGCAATGGCGATTTCGTCGGGCTCTGGGAGCTGCCCGAGCTGTGCCTTCACGAGCACGATGCTCGTGTATGCGTCCGCGAGCCAGAAGCGGCTCTCGTAGGCGTCGTCGGCATTCTCGTCCTGCAGCAGGTAGCTGCCCCAGGCCTTCGCGGCGAGTCGGTATTCCGCGAGCGCACGCTCGTACGCCGCCGATTTTTCCTCGTCGTCGGCCGCGCTCTTCGCGCGCTCGATGTATTGCCGCGCGAGGTTCGTGTGATCCGCCGCGGCGCGCCGCAGCCCGCCGCGCACGAGCTGCTCGGCGGCGCGGACGGCCTCGGGATCTTCCTTGTTGGCCTCTACCCACTCCGGGATGTGGCCAGGCTGCTCGACGTAGCCGACGAGCTTGCCGCGCGCCTCGAGCGCCATTGCCGCATAGCGCTCCGACTCGGCGCCGCGGGCCTGGGACGCGAGCTGCTCGTACACGCTGGCGATTTGATTTTGAACCGAAGGCGCGTCGCGGTGCAGCGGCCACTTGGCCAGCATCAGCTCGCTGATCTCGATGAGGTTGTGCTGCTGGTTGTACTCGCGAAACTCGAACGCGAGCGCGCGGTAAACCTCGACGGTCCACTTCTTGTCTTGCGGGACGAGATTCGGGTCCTGCACTCGCACGATCGCGGTGTGCATCGCCTCCTCGATCTGCGCCGGATCCGAATAGACGTCGAAGACGTCATTGCGCGCGAAGTACGGATCTTCGGCGCCCGGGCCCTTGAAATCCAGATAGGTCATGGAGCCCGCGATGTAGGCATATGCCTCGTTGCGGAAATCGGCCCCCGGATTGCCTGTCTCGGCCTCGCGCCTGTCGGTCAAGAGCAGCAGGCCGACGAACTTGTTCACCGCCGTCTCGTACCGCTGCTGCTTGAAATAGGTCCAAGCGAGCTTGTACATCGACACGTCGTAGACGGGCGGGCGGTCGTACTTGAGCGCAAACTGGTAGGCGCTTTCCGCACGATTCAGATTGTAGGGCCCGCCGTGCGGGTCGATCTCGTCGAAGTGAAAATCGCCAATGCGCCACCAAATCTCGGCGAGGTATCGCGGCGGCTCTCCCGGCTCAGGCACTTGCGGGATCGGCTGGCAGTCCGCGACGAACGGGTTCTTGTAGATCTCTTCGTCGTCGGCGGTGGGCGCGAGCGGCTCGGGCGCGGCCCGGCCGGGCCTGCGCGGCGCCAGGCGCTTCTCGCGCACCTTGTCGAGAGGCTCGGGGTGCCGCGCCATCCAGCCGAGCCACCACTCGGTGTCATGGTCCTGAGGCAACCGCGCGACGCTGTCCTTCGTGGGGTCGCGGGGATCCGGCGGCACGGGATACGGAAACCGATTTTTGCACACGAGGGCGCGCCACACCTGCTGCGCCTCCTCGAGGCGGCCGCCGTCGTTCAGCGCGTGACCGAGGTAGTAATAGACGCCGGCGAGCTCGCGGTACTTCGGAAACTCGCGGACGATGCGCTTGTAGAGGGCGATGGCCGGACCGAGGTCTTCTTGCGGAGGGGGCTGGCCAGGGGCCACCGGCGTTTGTTCTGCCACGTCACGCGCGCGCTCTTCGTAGAGCGCGGCAAGTCGGAACATCGCATCTGGCGTGTTGTCCGGATGCGCGGCAGAACCGGAGTACTTCACGATGAAGGCCTCGAGGCGCCGGATGGCCTCCTCCCGCGCGTCGCGGAGCGCCTTCGACTCGGTGCCGATCTCGCGCTCGAGCGCAGAGACGACGCGCCTGCGCTTCTCTTCGTAGTGGTGGCGGATGATGCGCGTCATCGTGTCGCGATAGTCGCGCGCGTCCGCTTCGTAGCGCCCTGCCTCTTTCGCCAGCTCGGCGAGCGAGTCGATCTGCGCTTGCGTCGGCGCCGGCAGCTTCGGGGCCGTCTTGCGCCCACGCACCTTCGGAGGAAGGCCGTCCCCTGGCGGCGGCGTCGCTCCACGCGCGCCGGTGGCGGTGAGCTCGGTGGCCGGAGACACACCGGCAGTCCCAGCGATGGCGGGGGCGGCCGATGCCGCCGCGGCGGCACGGCCAGCAGGCGGCGCGGGAGCCTCTGGCGGAGCCGGCTGGGACAGGGCCTGCGCGGCTACGATCGTCAACGCCACGCCGCCCAGCATCGAGAACGCGCGGCGACAGGCCCGCGCCGTGACTCGCAGCCACCGCCCGTGAAGCGGCGCATTCCCCTCGGAAAACCCGGGGAATCGCGCACGCAGTGAAGCTCGGCTCGATGTCATGGCGTCGCCAGCGGGAGTCCGGTTCGACTTGCCCATTCGGCTCAATCCTCCTCCGCCTTCTCGTCGCCGCTGTCGTCGAGGACTTCGTCGAGCTCCTCTTGCAGGCGTGTCTCGGTGCGCGCCTTCTCGACCTTGAGGCGTCGCAGCCGGGTCTGCTGCTCTTCGCGCACCTCCCATGCCTCTTCGGTCACGCCGACGTCGGCCCGGAGGACGATGTTCTTGAGCCGCTCGCGCACGAGCCCGAAGTTGCGCATCGCGATCCCGCCGACGACGATCCGTGCCTCTTTGTCGAGGTCTTCGAGCCGGAGCGAGTACTCGACGACGTGCTTCGTTTCGCGTTGCACGACCGCGCGGAGCTCGGTGACCTTCTCCTGCACGGCCATGTTGAGCCTCTGCAGCGTGGCCTCGATTTTCTGCTCCGTGTCGTCGGCGAGCGTCAACACCGGTACGAGTCGCTTCGCGTAGGCCGCGAGCTCGCCCCCGCCCGCGCCCTGCGCCGAGAGCCGCACTTCTTTCCACAAGAGCTGCGCGTACTGCTTGCGAACCTGCTCGTCCTCGAGGAACCGCTTGTCACCGAAGCCGACCTGAATCTTTCCGGCCTCGGTGATCTTGCGGAGCTCGGCGGCTTCGGCACGATAGCCCGCGACGAGCCGCTTCTGCTCCTCGAGCGAGTGACGGTACATTTGGAGCTGCTGCGGGCTGCGGACGATGCCCTGCTGCGGGCCGTCGGTCAGCATGCGCTCGAGCCCGTTGATCGTGGCTTGCAACGTGTCGATCTCGAGGTCGATGCGCTGAAGCCCCTGAGAGGCGGTGTTCCACTGCTTCTTCGCCTGCTGTTCGCGCACCGTGAAGTCCGCGGCGGTCACGGGGACGAGCGAGAGGCGCTGCTCGAGCGCCTTGCGTTGCTCGCGGACCTGGCGAAGCTCTGCGGACATCCCGTCCGCAGAGACGCCGTCGAGGCCCCCGCCGACCCGAAGGCGCGCGACGGCGAGAGCATTCAAGAGGCCGAGGCCCCGCTCTGCACCGGTCTTCAAGCTGGGGATCGCACGGATCTTGTTCGGCGACGTGAGGACCGCGTTGAGTCGCTCGATCATCTCGTTCGACTCCTTGACGAGCCGCCGACACGTCGTCACGTCGTCGATGACAGCGAACGCAGTGGCACCGTCGTCTCCCTCTCGTGCCCAGCGCAGCACGAGCGACGGGAGCTTGGCCGATTCGAAGAGCTCGAGCTGCTCGGCGCTCAACGTGTCGAAGTAGACGCCAGGATCGCTCGTCGACCCGAGGAAAAAGTCAAGGCGCTCGCGCATCGACTCGTAGGTCCCGCGAACTCCCTCGTAGACCTTGAGCGACTTGTCGAACTGACCGGCGCGCAGCATGAGATCCGCGCGAAGGAGGGATGCGTCGGCGACGTCCTGGCTTGCAGGTGCCGCAACGGCGAGGACCTCGAGGGCACGCTGCGCGCGGATGAAGTCGCCAATGCGCACGTACACCCAGGCAAGCTCGTACAGCATCGTGCCGAACTCTGGGGAGGTGCGATCGATGCGGTTATAGGCCTCGACCGCCTGCGAGTACTGGCTCATCTCGAACATCAGGCGGCCGATGCCTAGCCACGCGAGGTCGATGACGTGGCGATGCTCGGCCGTATCACCTGGCAGCGCGGTCGCCTCACGAAAGCGCGACACCGCCTCGTCGAAGCGTCCCTTGGGGACCGGCGCTCCGTCGGGCTTCGACGGCGCCACCCGCCTCATCGCGACGACGGCGAGGAGGTACTTCGCCTGGTGGCTGAACTGGCTGTCGGCGGAGACGCCGCGCAGCGCGGCCTCGGCCGCATCGACCTTGCCTTGAGCGAGCAGGCCCTTTCCTTTGGCGTAGAGAAGTCCGCTCGACGCCTCGCCTCCGAGCGAGCCGACCATGGCGAAGATGCGGTCGAGCGCCGCGAAGTCGCGCAGACGCAACGCGATATCGACGAGCCGAATGACGGCACGCTCTCGGTACGGCGCGAGGCGAGCCTCGCTGCCCCGCTCGACTAGCTTCGTGAAGGTACGCTGCGCCGAGAGGTATTGCTTCGAGAGGAAGTACGTCTCGCCGAGCAACTGAAGGCCATCCGCATACGCGGTCGCATGATCCGCGTACTGTTCGATGACCTCGTTGAGGACGTCCGCGGCGCGGTCGTAGTCTTTGACGCCCATGAGCAGCACCGCGTCGGCGATCCGCTGCTGGGGGCCGCGCGCACGTTGGCGCTGTGCAGTGACGGCCTGCTCGATCATGGTGGCGTCAGAGACCGCAGACTGGACCTGGTCCTGTGCGGCCTTGAGCGCCTGCTCGGGCTCCTCTGCGCTCGCCGGCGGACCGACGAGCAAGCCGCAGAGCAGCGCCACGAAGGCGGGTGCGCCCCTGCCGCGCGGCCAAAGTTCACTGGAAATCTCCAAGCTAAGTCTCCTCCACGCGCGCCGGCCTCGGTCCCAGGACCCTCGCGTCGGACACGGCCGTGCGGCCGGTCAGTTCGCCGTGCCCGCTTCGACGAGGCCAGTCACGACCTTCTCGAGGTAGCGAATCGCGGGGCGTTCTTCGAGCGGCGTCGTCGCGCCGCCCTTCTCATAGGCCAGGATACGAAGCCGGGTCGTCTTGCCTTCGATGGCCGTGAACGAATGACTGGAGCGCACCTCGAAGCGGTAGCCACGCAGGTACGAGAACACGCCGTAACCGTCACCACGCAGGTTCACGAGGACCTGAACGAGGTGGTCGCCCGGCGGGATCGAGCCGCTGAAAATGGGGATCGTCTTCTGTTCGGCGAGGACGCCGGATCGATCGGATTTGTTGTACTGGACGGCGCCATCCAGCACCACGAGCGCCTTCGTCACCTTGAACAGGTTCGACAGCTTGTTCTCGAGCTGAATCGACGCGCGTGAGCCAGCGGCGCCGCTCGAGAGGATCGTGTCGCTCAGCAGGGACAGCCGCGTGTGGCTGCGTCGGATCTGTTCTTTGAGCTGATCGATGCGCTGCTGCAGATCGCGCAGACGCACGGCGTGCGTCGCGCCGTCGACCGAGGGTGCCGCGGGCGCCACAGCGGGGCGAGCCGCAGGGAGTGCAGCGGGGGGAGCCGCAGGGGGCGCCTCCGCAGGTTGCCCGGTCGCGGGTTGTGCGGTCGTGGCTGGCGCCGGAGCTGCCGCGGGCGCTGCCGTTTTGGCGAGCGCACCGACCACTGCGGGCACGTCAGGAGGGAGAGGAGCGCCGGGCGCAGCCGGCTGCGCGAAGGCCGCGCCACCCGCCCAAGACGAGCCGACCAAGGCCACACCGAGCAAGATCACCCGCAGTGCCGAGCGCGCCGGTCTCGAACCAAGAGCACGCGTCGTCGCGGCGGCGACAAGCGTCCGTCGGAAATCCATGTAAATCCTCGCAGATGGCGCAGCCCCTACCCGGCGGCCGCAGCCCCAGGAGTCTAGTCGGGCTTCGGTCAAGGTGGCAACGTCGTAAACTAGCTCGCGGGCGCGACTACCACGCGACTCAGCGGCGAAGGCGATCGTCGCCGACGGAGCGTAGGCCCGGTGATTCGTCCTCGGGTCGCGTCACCGTGGTTCGGCGACGCCAGAAATTCGGGGGGCGCGAGCGCACCTGGCTGATATCGTGGACGCGATGGCTCGCAAAACTTCTTGCGGCCCGGCGCGTCTCAGGCGGACGAATCGACGCGTTCGCAAGCCGCGCTGTCTATCCTGGCGAGCCGCGTGGCAGACCTGACCGACATCGCAGACGAGACCCTGATGCTGCAGTTTCAGGGCGGGGACCGGCGTGCGCTGGCGGCGCTCGTGCGGCGCCACAAGCTCCTCGTCTACAACTTCATCCTTCGGCATGTGAGGAGCCCAGCCACTGCAGAAGACCTCACGCAGGACGTCTTCGTCCGCATCGTGCAGAACGCCAGCGGCTTCAAGCACGAGTCACGGTTTCTGACCTGGATGCTGTCGATCGCCCGCAATCTCTCCATCGACCACCTCCGCAAGATGTCGCACCGCCGCCATTTTTCGCTCGATCAGCCGGTCTCGTCGGACGACCAGGGAGCCCCCCTCGGCGAACGGATCGCGGACCTGCATCCGAACGCGTCGGCGGAGCGGCGGGTGGTGAGCCAGGACATCGGCGAGCGGGTGGTTCGCGCCGTGGACGAGCTCCCCGACGAGCAACGTGAGGTCTTCGTCCTTCGTCAGGTCGCGAAGGTGCCGTTCAAGGAAATCGCAGAAATGACCGGCGTCCCGGAAAACACGGTGAAGAGCCGCATGCGGTATGCGCTCGAGCGCCTGCAAGAGGCGCTCAGCGAATATGAGGAGTACGCCCGCGCGCTGCGGTGACGTGACGGAACCATGGAGCGCGAACGATTCGAGCAGCACCTGGTCGGGTATCTCTACGGAGAGCTCGACGACGTGACGCGCGCCGCCATGAAGCGGCAGCTGGAGGGCGACGCCGATTGCCGCGAGCTCGAGGCCCGGCTGCGCGCGACGGTCGAGCTGGCTGAGCTGCCGATGTTGGAGCCAAGCGCCGACCTCGAGGAGCGCATCCTCGCCGCGACCGACCTCGCCTCCCGCGGAGAGCCGTGGCACAGAAAGTTGGTTCGCTCGTTGTCGTGGGCCGGTGCCCAGGCCATGCGCCCGCAGATCGCCATGGCCGCCGTGCTGTTGCTGGTGCTGGGCTCGAGCATGCTGCTCTTGCGCGCGACGCCGGGCACCATGCGCAGTGCTGCCGCGGACAAGAACGTCGCCCCGACGAGAGATCCTGCGGCCAGCTCGCCGCAGCCAGCTGACGCGCTCGCGGAAGAGCGCTCCGACGAAGCGGATCGGCGCGGCGCGCAGAACTTCGGCCCCGGTCAGGCGAAGGGCGAGGGCGAATCCCCGATGGCCGCAGGGACGGCGGCGAGCGACGGTGGCGCTCCCGACGGCGGACGGTATACGCGCGGGCTGAAGCGTTTTCGCGCAGGTGAAAACGAGGCCGCGCGCGAGGACTTTGCCGCAGCGCGAGCCGCGGGTGGCGCCGACGCGCCGCTCGCGGGGTTGTACGAAGCGCGCGCCACGAAGGCGGCGACGGGCTGCCGCGACGCGGTCGCTGTCTACGACGGGGTCCGAAAACGGCACGGCGTCTCCGGGGTCGGCGCCGACGCGACGTACGAGCAGGCCGAGTGCCATCGCGAGCTCGGTGAGTCGGTGCGCGCCCGCGAGCTCTTGGCGGCGCTCGACGAGAGCCCCGAGTACAAGACCCGCGCGGCCGAGGAGCTCGCGAGCCTCGGCGCGGGAACGAGCGCTGGCACGAGCGCCGGTAGGGCGGTGACGGCGCCTCGAAAAGCGGCGGCCGCGGCCCCTGCCCCCCCGGCTGCGGCGGCCGCGTCGGCCAAGAAGGCCAAGGCGGCAGAAGAGCGAGCTGCGGACGCGCAGGCGTTCTAGCGACGCGCTATCCAGCCGCGCGAGCATCGGACTATGCTCCGCGCATGCGACGGCTTCGTTCCTTGCTCCCGTGCGTGTCGATCTTCTGCGGCCTCGGGGCCGCGGGCGCCTGCGATAGCGGACGAGTCTCCATCGACCTCGCGATGCGCGTGCCGCAAGGCCTGCTCGACGACGTGACCGGCATGACGCTCACGGTCAGCGAGGGCGCCCGATGCGACGCGGCGACCGGTAGCGTGACGGGCGAGCCGGACTCGGCCCAGTCGTTCGACATGGACCGCGATTGCGGGAACGGCGCCAAATGGTGCAAGGAGATCTCGCTCGAGAACGACGGGATTTCCCGCGTGTTTCACGTCGTCGGCAAGGTCGGCACCGAGGTCGCTGGCGAGGGGTGCGCCGAGGCGGTCGTCGATCAAGATCCGCTGCGGGTCGACATCACGATTCGAAAGTTCGTCGAGGCGGTGTGCTGCAACGACGGCGTGCTTCAGCCGGGCGAGCAGTGCGATCCCGGGATCCAGGCGGACACCGACTGCGCGGGCAACCCGCCGCCCGGCGGCGACAAGGCGTGCTTCGGCACCATTCCGGATGCGGTCTGCGAGTGCGACTGCCTGGCGAAAGAGATCGTGCTGAGCACGCCGAACGTGGGCGCGCCCGCGGTGAACAACGACGCCGGCACCAAGACCGAGCTCGCGCTCGCCTTTGCGGTCGGCGGCGGCGCGCTCGGCAATGCGCTGCGCGCGGTCTACACCGACTCGGAAGCGACCACGGTCGGGGGGCTCGACGTCGACGTGCGCCTGCTCGACGGACGACTCTTCCCGATCGAGTCGCCCGCGACGCTGAAGAACCAGCTGCGGTTGCCGCTTCGGTGCTCGTCGCCGGCAGGCTCAGGCCTCAAGCGGCAGCAGCGGCAGCCGGCGATCGCGTCGCTTGGCGACGGCATCGCGGCGATCGTGTACGGCAGCGACGAGAAGTCGGCCACGCGCTTCGACGCCTACCTGAGCGCGCAAGGCTCGGATGGGTGCGCGGACGCCGCGCCCGAGCAGCTCAACGTGGCGACCTCGGCGTCGTGCGAGCTGCCGGACGTCGCTGCCGGTCCGAGCGGGGCAGCCCTCGTCGTGTGGGTCCAAGCCGGCGCCCTGCGCGGACGGATCTGGCAAGGCGTCGGGAACCTCGTGCCGGCGAGCGCCGACATCGAGCTCGGCGATGCGCTGCCAGGCTCGCGGCCGCGGCTCGCGGGGACCAAGCAGGGTTGGGTGGTCGCCTACGCGGGCAGCGGCCCCGGCGACGCGGACGGCATCGTCATCAAGACGGTGAGCTCGTCCGGCGACGTCGGCACCGCGACCGTCGTGAACACCGCCGTCAACGGCGTGCAAGATCAGCCGGACGTCGCCTCGCTCGCGGATGGCCGCTTCGTCGTCGCGTGGCGCAGCGACGACAAGATTTTCTTCCAACGATTCGACGCGAGCGGCGCGCCGCGGAGCGGGGACCAGGACGGACCGCTCACCGTGGAGTCCCCGCTCCCCGCCACGGTGCCCGCCGTGACCGGCGGTGGCGAGGCGTTCGCGGTCGCGTGGAGCGCGGGCGACGGCACGATCTGGGGTCGCTTCCTCGGCGCGGACAGCGGCAGCCTCTTTAACTCGGTGAATGGCCAGAACGACGATTTTCGAGCCACTCACCCCGGCATCAATCACGCACGTACCGCGCCCGCGATCGCGATGGGCGGCGATGGCTTCGTCGCGATCGGGTGGCACGACGCGTCCAACGACAACGAGCACCACGGCGTCGTCGTGCGCCGCTTCCCGTTGCCCGAGTGACGCAGCATCGCGTCGCGGGCGAACGAGGCTCGCCGTGAGCGCGTCACGACCGCGGAGGATCGCTGCGAAGGTACGCGATCGTGTGGATCGCCTCGACGAGCCGCTCGCGCTCCTCGGGGGAGAGGTCGATGAATTGAATGCCCATTCCCGGGTTGATGTTGTCGCCGAACGCGACGACCGGGTTGATCCATTGCACGCGCCCCTTCGATTGGAACGGCTCGCCGTCGCGCGGTAGGAAACGCAAGCTGAGCAGCGTGCCTCTCGCGAAGGGACTCTCCGTGCGCACGAAGATCCCGAGCGCCGAGATGTTGGCGATCGCGGCGTAGAGGAAGGTGTCGGGCGTCTCGCAGTCGACCGCCCAGTCCGCCTCGACACGTCGCTCGGCTCGCATCTCGGCGCTGTCCGGAGGCGGTGCGCTCCGACTCATGAGTCGATTGGTATCGTCGCCGTGCGCGCGCGTAAAGCACGCGCTGGCCCCCCGCCCCGCGAACACCGCGCTCGGTCGTCACCGCGGGCACAGAGCGCCGTCGAGACGCGCCTCGCCCGAAATTTCAGTCGAAAGCGGGAGATCACGCGAGTACCGTTCGTCCGCCATGGCGCCGCACGAAGGGTCTCGCCGAGCACCCGACGCCACGAGCGACCGAGACCCGCGCGTGCTCGTCGTTGGCTGCGGCGGGATCGGCGGCACCGTGGCCGCGCACCTCGCGGCCTGCGGCACGAACACGACCGTCCTGTCACGTAACGAGCGCATCGTCGACAGCATCAACCGCTTCGGTTTTCGAACGCGCGGGGAAGGGGCGATCGGCACTGTCCCGGGACACGCCGTGTCTCGGCTGCAGGGCGACACCGCGCGGTTCGACTACGTCCTGCTCGCGACTCAGCCGCCGCAGGTCGAGGACGCGGCCCGCGACGCGCTGCCCTTTCTCTCGGACGACGGGCGGATCGTCTGCTTTCAGAATGGGCTCTGCGAGCTGCGCGTCGCGCCGATCGCCGGCGAGGCGCGCGTCGTCGGGGGGATCGTGGCGTTCGGCGCGTCGATGCTCGAGCCCGGCGTGTACGACCGCACCTCGAGCGGCGGCATCGTCCTCGGGCGACTCGACGGGGAGCTCGACGAGCCGCTCGAGAGACTCGTGCGGCTGCTCGAGGCGGTGGGACCGATCGCGACGACGAGGAACCTTCGCGGAGCACGCTGGTCGAAGCTCGCCATCAACTGCGCCATCTCCTCCCTCGGCACGCTCGGGGGCGATCGCGTCGGACCGCTGCTCAAGCGACGCTTCATTCGCCGCCTCGCGCTCGAGATCATGACGGAGACCGTGCACGTGGCTCGCGCCGCCGGTGTCACGCTCGAGAAGGTGAGCGGAACGCTCGATCTCGACTGGCTCGCCCTGACCGCGAGCGAGCGGGACAGGAGGCTTGGCTCGCCGGCGCTCGTCGCGAAGCACGCGCTGCTCGTCGCGGTCGGCATGCGCTACCGACGACTCCGCTCCTCGATGCTGAACGCGATCGAGCGCGGCCGCCCACCCGCGATTGATTTTCTCAACGGCGAGGTCTCGGATCGCGGCAGCTCGCTCGGAGTCGCGACACCCGTGAACGACGCGGTGCGCGAGCTCGTGTGGCAGCTCGCGCGCGGTGAAGTGCGCCCGAGCGTCGCGCTCCTCGAGCGGCTCTACCGCGACACCAGGGCGCCCTCGTCAGGCAACGCCGTCACGAGCGACGAGCCGGACTAGGGTTGCTTGCATCCGGGGCTCATTGTGCGGCGAGGCTCTCGATGATCGAGCCGGGCTCGCCGCGCCGATAGGCCGAGAAGAGCTTGCCCCAGTCGGTCCCGTCGAGCCAGCTCTCGAACACCTTCTTGTCGACGCGGGGCCACCGGTAATAGTCGTGGTACGCCTCGCTCCCGAAGATGAAGAGATTCACGAGCGGGGTGTGGAAGAAGAGCTTCTGAAAGCGCTTCATCGGACCGAACCACATGAAGTCGCCGACGGTGCTCGCGGCGTTGTCGCCCACCGAGAACCCCCAGCTCTGACCCGAGATGTCATCGCCGACGATCTCGATGTCGCGCGGGTCGCCGACGCCGAGCTTGTCTTGGTGCGCGACCGAGATGTACTCGAGGCTCATCGGATCGAACCCCATGATCTTCGCCGCGACCGCGTCGATGGCGACCTGGTCCGCGGACGCCAACATGTAGTCCTTGATGACGGGCTTCATCGTGCGCGGGCCGGGTCCGTTGCCCGCCGTGGTGCCGTCCATGATCGCGTAGAGACCCGCGTGGATCTCCTTTTGTACCGCGAGGAGATCGACGAGCGTCTTGTGAATCCACGAGTGCGTGTAGTGGCGGTGCGTCGAGAGCAGGCCGCCGAAAGCGTTCTTCATCGCGCCCGTCGTCGTCGTGTAGATGTGGCACTTCACCGTCGGCAGGTGGACGATGTTCTTGCCGAAGAAGTAGTCCGGCAGGTGGATCCCGTCCGGATAGATCTTGTCGAGGACGTGCATCTTCGCGCGCGGGCGGTGCGGGACCCACGCCATGTCGGAGTCGCGAAAGTTGTAGAGCACCGGCACGCCGTGCTGCCGGAGGATCGGCAAGTAGTTGTTGAGGTCCTCGCCCTTGAAGGCGTCGGTCACCACGGTCTTGTTCTGCACGCACGACAGGTCCGAGAAGCCCTGCGCTCGCAGCGAGAGGATGGAGCCTTCGAGCTGCCACGGCGTCGTGTTCGCCCCCGGAAATGGGAAGTGCCACGAGATGTTGTCCTTGAGGATCGTCGTGGCGCCCGCGTCGAGCGCGTCCTTCATGCCGGCGAGCCGATTGAGCCGATCGATGTCGTCGAGGATGCTCTCGGGCTTTACCTTCAGGACCGCGACCTTGCTCTTCGCCATGCTCGGCGTATGCACCACGCGAGGCCTCAGGGCAAGGCTCGCGAGCCCGGCAACGTCGCGAGCCCAGCGTGTCGCGAGCCCAGCGTGTCGCGAGCCCAGCGTGTCGCGAGGGCGGCGCGGCGAGCCCCGCGCTTGGCTACCTCGAGCGTGAGCGAACGAGCGGTTCCTTGCCGGCGTAGAGTTGCGCTGAGCCAAGCTCCTCGCCGATCCGCAACAGCTCGTTGTACTTCGCGACGCGATCCGAGCGCGAGAGGCTCCCGGTCTTGATCTGGCCGGCGTTCGTCGCGACGGCCAGGTCCGCGATGAACGTGTCGCTGGTCTCGCCCGAGCGATGCGAAATGATGCGACCAAAGCCCGCGTCCTGGGCCATGCGGATGCAGTCGAGGGTCTCCGAGACCGAGCCGATCTGGTTGAGCTTGACGAGGATCGAGTTGCCGAGGCCCTCGCGGATCCCCCACGAGAGCCGCTCGATGTTCGTCACGAAGAGGTCGTCACCGACGAGCTGCACCTGCTGCCCGAGCTCGGCCGTGAGCGCCCGCCACCCCGCGGCGTCGTCCTCGGCGCAGCCGTCCTC
>SYFR01000535.1 GCA_005800325.1 Myxococcales bacterium
CGGCGCAGCTCGAGGCCGCGCTCGAACGCTCGCGGGCCGAGGTCGCGGCGCTCGCCCGGCAGCTCGACGAGGAGCGCACGCGCGGCGAGGCGCACTCTGCGGCGATCGGGCACGAGCTGCGCAATCCCATCGCCGCCATCATGACCGCGGTCGCGCTGCAGAAGCGCGTGACGAGCGCGGAGCCGCAGCTCGTCCGCACGCGCGACGTCATCGCGCGCCAGTCGGCCTTTCTGCTTGCGCTCGTCGACGGGCTCAGCGAGCTGTCGCGCATCGCGCGGGGGAAGCTGCGCGTCGCGTCCGCGAGAGTTCGGCTCGACGCGCTCTGCGCCGCGGTGGTCGCCGAGCATCGGGCCGCGGCCGCGAAGAAGGGCCTTCGCCTCGACTACGACGAACGGAGCGGCGCCGCCGTCGTGCGAGGCGATGTGGAGCGCCTGCGCGCCGTCCTCCGCGCCGTCGTCGACAACGCGGTTCGCTACACTTCGTCGGGCACGGTGAAGGTCGGCCTCGCGCGCCGGCAGCGCGAGCTCGTCGTCCGCGTCTCGGACACGGGCGCGGGCTTGGGGCCGGGGGAGGTAGAGCACCTGTTCGAGCCCTTCGCGGTCGCGCGGCCGTCGGCGTCGCGCGGGCTCGGCCTCGGGTTGGCTCGCGCGCGCGGCATCGTCGCCCTGCACGGCGGATCGCTCGCGGTCGAGAGCGCGGGGCCTGGCCAGGGCACGGTCGTGTGCATCGCCTTGCCCGAGTCGCGCGGGGCGGTCCCGACGCGCGTGCTCATCGTCGAGGACGACATGGACGTCGCGGAGCTCCTGAACGAGGCGCTCACCGAGCGGGGACACGCGGTGGACGTCGCCGCGGATTTCGACGCCGCCGTCGCCTGCGCCCGCGAGCGACCGCCGAGCCTCGTCTTGTGCGACTTGAGCCTCACGGACCGCGGCAGCGGCTTCGCCGTCGCCGTCGCGCTCCGTCGGCTCCCGGCCCTCAGCGGCGCGTGCTTCGTCGCGGTCACCGGCTACGACGCCGACGCCGTCGCCGAGCGAGCGCGGGCGGCGGGCTTCGACGCCTGCCTGACCAAGCCGGTCTCGCTCGAGCGGATCGAGCGCCTCCTCGACGCGCGCCCCCAGGCCGCGAGCCTGCACTGACCGCGCCCCGGCAGTAGCGGCCCCCTTGGGCCGTCACGCGGCGGCGTCGAGCTTTTGCGGAGCCTCTTGCGCGATGGCCATTCGCCGCCGCCGGAGCCAGCTCATGAGCGGGTAGAGGACTGGGGCGCTCGCCATGATGAGGAGCGCGAGGCCGAACACCTTGAAGAGCCCGCCTTCGCCCTCTTGTGCGACACGGAAGTAGCCGCCAAGGAGGATGCACGCGACGGGCGAGATGCAGAGCAAGATGGCCAATGGCCAGCCCCCTGGCACGCGAAAGGGCCTCTCGAGCTCGGGCTCGCGCCAGCGCAGCACGAGGAAGCTCACGAGCTCGAGCGACATCATCGCGCCGTAGACCGTGACGTCGGCCGCGGCCAGCTCCTCGACGTTCTTGAAGACCAAGAGCACGAACGAATAAATGACGCCCGAGACGACGAGCGAGACCCAGGGCGCGCCGCGAGAGTTCGTCTTCATCAGCGCGGGCGGCAGGTAGCCGTCGCGGCCCATGACGAACGGCACGCGGCTATAGACGAGCAAGAGCGCAGAGAACATGCCCATGGCGGAGACCATGCCCATGGCGCTCGTGAGCTTGCCAGCGGTGCCGCCGGCGATCTTCTCTGCCGCGAGACTCCATGCTCCCGTGGTCCACGCGATCTGCTCGGTGCCGAGCAGCGCCAGCGCGACGAGCGTCGGGAGCAGGTAGATCCCGGTGATGAGCAGCACGGCGAAGAAGAGCGCGCGCGGGTAGTTCCGCCGCGGCTCTTCGATGTCGTTGGCGATCGTGGAGCACGAGTCCCAGCCCATGTAGTTCCAGAGCACGACCGGGATCGCGACCGCCAACGCCGCGCCTACGGATTTCCCAGGAGCGGCCAGGGGAGCGACGGGGCTCTCGGGAAAGCCGCCCATGATCCCCTTCCAGATCCCAACCGCGACAAGAATCGCGAACGGCGACATCACCAGCAGGAAGAACGCCTTGCTCAAGCTGCCGATGATGCGCGCACCGAAGAGGTTGAGCCCGACGAAGGTCCAGATCATCGCGATCATCAGGCCTTTGCGCAGCGCGAAGCTCCCGTCCTGGCCGAACGCGGGCACGAGGTAGCCGAGGTAGTCGCAGAGCATCGTCGGGTAGATGCCGATGTCGATGAACGTGTAGAGCCACGCCCACCAGCCTTGGCAGAACGCCCCGAATGGACCGAGCGCGCGCTTCGACCAAGCGTAATAGCCGCCCTCCTCGGGGATCGCGGTGCCGAGCTCGGCGCACACGAGCGCGACCGGAGCGCTCCACACGAGCGGCGTCAGCACCAAGAGCGTGATCGCGAGCCCCGCGCCGGCGCCGAGGACGTCCTCGAGCGCGTAGGTGCCGCCCGAGACGTTGACGAAGATGACTCCGACGAGCGCCGCGAGCGTCAAGGGCCGCCGTGGACCCGACGAAGGCACGGGCACTGCCCCACTTCGCGACTCCGCTGCGTCCCCTCCACCTCCCGCCATGGCGCGAGCCTACGTGCGCCCCACCTCGGGATCCAGCGCCGCGTGTCGCGCGGCTCAGCTCGACAGGCCGATCCCGAGCGCGTCGAGGCAGCGCAAGAGCAGGCTCGGCTTGCCGCCGGCGTCGACGTGCCGCAGCGCGCTCGTGACTCTTCGCACGGCCCAGCCACGCAGTGGCTCGGGCGGGTAGGGCAGGGGAAGCGAACGCACGAGCTCGAGCTCGGTGAGCGGCGATCCGCGCTCGAGCGCGAGGTGCGCGAGGATCTTGCCGGCGAGGTGGGTCGTGCCGAGGCCGTGGCCCGTGAAGCCGAGGCCATAGACCACGCGGTCGCCGAGCGCGCGTCCGAAGAACGGGGTAAATCGCGTGGACGCGCAGATCGCGCCGCCCCAGCGGTACGGAAACTCGAGCTCCGCGAGCGCCGGGAAGAGCGCACGAAAGCTCGCGAGCAGCTCGGCGTAGTGGCGCGGCGAGTGGTCGAGCTCGGGGGCGACGCGATTCGGCGCGTAATAGGCCGCCTCGCTCGTGCCAAAGACGACGCGGTTGTCCTCGGTGAGGCGGTAGTAGTTAAAGAAGCTGCGGGCGTCGTTCACCCCCTGGCGGTTCTTCCAGCCGATGAGCGCGGCTTCTTCAGGGGTGAGCGGACGGCTCGCAACTACGTAGTCGTAGAGCGGCAGAAAGCGCCACGCGGCGCGCCGCACGAGCTCGTGCGTGTAGGCGCTCATGCCCAATACCACGCGGCGAGCGCGCACCGTTCCTTTGGCCGTCGTGACGCGCGCGAGCGGACCGTCCGCCTCGAGCGAGGTGACCCCCGACCGCTCGAACACGGCGACGCCCGCGCGGCGCGCCTCCCGCGCGAGCCCCTGCGCGAGCTTGACCGGATCGAGCACGCCGCCGGCCGGGTTCCACATCGCGCCGCGATAGAGCTCGCTGTGGATTTCGCTGCGCATCGCCCCCTCGTCGAGGAGCTGGTAGTCGGTCGCCCCGAGCGAGCGCGCGCAGTCGACGGCCGCCGCGAGCGCGGGCAGATGATGCTCGGCGATGGCCGCGGTCAAGACGCCGGTCTGCTCGAGCGCGCAGTCGACGGCGTGCGCCTCGATGAAGGCGAGCATCTCGGCGAGGTTCTCCCGCCCGAGCGCGACGAGCCGCGTCGCCTCTTGCCGGCCAAAGTGCTCGATGGCGAGCGCGTGGCTGTGATCGATCGTGTCCGAGAGGATCCCGGCGTTCCGTCCCGAGGCGCCGTAGGCGAGCTCTTCGCGCTCGAGCAAGACGACCCGCAGGCTTGGCTCGAGCGACTTGGCGAAGAGGGCAGTCCAGAGGCCCGTGAAGCCGCCGCCGACGATCGCGAGATCCGCGTCATGCTCGCCCTCGAGCACCGCGACCTCTTCGCCCGCGAGCCCCGCGCCCCGTCCGGCGTCGCGCGACCGAGCGAGCCAGTAGCAGGCCTCTTCGATCGGCGTCGCCACTGGACTTGGTGCCGAGGCTCGCGTCGTCATGGGCCGCCACCCCGTACCACTGGCGAGGCCGCGCCGCACCGGTCGCCCTTGCCGCGTGGGTCGCGCCGCCGAGCCCGCGAGGACCACGGAACGCACGAGTCCCCGTCAGGCCGTTGACAGCGCCAACGTATCGACGCGCGAGGCACCACGACGACGCGCATGCGGCGGCAGATCGCGTCGCAGAGCCCAGGAATCGATGGGTTCTCCGCCCTCCGCAGGCGCGACGTCGCCGCCGGACGTGGTCTTTTGACCGGGCACGCGGCTTGCTGTCTCCGGCCAGGTGACGAGAGAGTCCCTCGCGTCCAGCCCCACGCTCTCCACGCCCATGCACGACCTCATCGTCCCAACCTGCGCGTCCATTCGCGACGCCATGGAAGCGATCAACAGCTCCGGCCTCGAGGTGGCGCTGATCTGCGACGCCGAGGGACGGCTCGTCGGCATGGCCACCGACGGCGACATTCGCAGGGCGCTGCTCGCGGGCCGACCGCTCGAAGCTCCGGTGATGCCCGTCGCGAACCAGGAGTTCGTCGCGGTGGCGTCGGACTGCGAACCCAGCGTGGCCGTTCAGCTCATGATCGAGGCCGGCTTTTCGTGCTTGCCCGTGCTCGACAGCTCGCGCCGCCTGATTCATTTGCACACCCTGCGCAGTGCGCTCATTGGCGGGCGTGTCCCGTCGTCTGCCGTGGTGATGGCCGGCGGTCGCGGCGAACGACTCGGCGAGCTGACCCAGGGGATCCCCAAGCCGATGTTGCCTATTGGCGACCGGCCGATCCTCGAGCACATCGTGAGGCTCTTGGTCAGTCACGGCGTGCGCCGCATCTACCTGGCGGTGAACTACCTCGGTAGCATGATCGTCGACCACTTCGGCGATGGCCGTCGCTTCCATTGCGACATCGAATATTTGTGCGAGCGCGAACCGCTCGGTACCGCGGGCGCGCTCGGGCTCCTGCCGGAGCCGCAGACTCACCCGCTCATCGTGATGAACGGCGATCTGCTCACCAGCATCAACCTCTCCCGCATGCTGGCTCTCCATCAAACTGGCAATTACGCGGCGACGCTCGCGCTGCATCGTCACATCTTCAAGGTGCCTTACGGGGTAGTCCACTCGGACGACCGCCGCGTGCTCTCGATCGAGGAGAAGCCGGCGATGAGCTACGAAGTGAATGCCGGCATCTACGTGCTCGCGCCGCGCGCAATCGAGCTCGTTCCGCGCGGCCGGGCGTCGAGCATGACCGAGCTCGTCGACGCGTGCCTGAGCCGCGACCTGCCAATCGGGGCCTTTCGCATGGGCGAGCCGTGGCGCGACATCGGGCTGCCCGACGAGTTTCGTGCTGCGCAGCCCGCCGAAGAGCGCGGGTCTGCGCCACGCCTGCGGGCCGTGGGCTGACCGTGGGCGGTCCGCTCGACGCGCCCGGCACGAGCGCCATGCAGCACGCCCCGCTCGGAGCCGCCTCGCCAGCTCGCCCGTGAGCTCGCGTCGCGGTTCCGCTGGCGATCGGGGGTTCGCTTGGCCTTCCAAGGCCTCCAAGGAACTGCCTTCCAAGTCAGTGCCGGCCGAGTTAGGGTGAGCCGTGAATATGCAACATCGTCTCGTGCTGTCTCTTGGTGCGTTGCTGGCGCTTCGCGTCGGGGCAGGCTGCGAGCTGGCCGCCAACGTGGATGAGCTCGAGTTCAGCGGCGGCGGCGGCGCGGGGGCGGGCAGCTCCACGTCAGCAGCGGCGAATGGCGGCAACGGGGGCACCATGTCGACCGGCGGCGGCGCAGTCGAGTCCACTTCGGTGAGTAGCGTCGGCGGAAGCGGCGGCAGCGGAAGCGGCGGCAGCGGAAGCGGCGGCAGCGGAAGCGGCGGCGCGGGCAGCACGGGGACCGGCGGAGGTGGCGGTGGCGTGGTCGCGGGGCCGAGCTGCGACGGGCTCGCCGACGACTGCGGGCCGGCGGACGACGAGAGCTGCTGCGAGGTGACGGTGGTCCCCGGTGGCACCTTCAACCGCCTCAACGACGCAAACTACCCGGCCACAGTGACAAGTTTCGCGCTCGATCGCTTCGAGGTGACCGTCGCGCGCTACCGCAAGTTCGTCGAGTACGTGGTCACGAACGCGTGGAAGCCAGCGGCCGGCAGCGGCAAGCACGCTCACCTCGACGGTGGCAAGGGGATCGCCAACGAGACCGGCTGGGACTCGGCGTGGGACATGACGCTGCCAACGACCAAGGCAGCGTGGGACACGGCGCTCATCTGCGCGGGAGGCGAAGGGCCGCTGTCGACCTGGACCCCAGCGCCTGGCAGCATCGAAGACCGGGCGATCAACTGCATTGACTGGTACCAGGCCTACGCGTTCTGCATCTGGGACGAAGGCTTTTTGCCGAGCGAGGCCGAACTCAACTACGCGGGGGCGGCGGGTAGTGAGCATCGCCTCTACCCCTGGGGCTCAGCCGCGCCAGATTTGACCTACGCGACGTTCAATTGCGAAGCGGGCGGCACGCCCGGCATGTGCGCAATTAACGACAACCTGACTGTCGGCGCGCTGTCGCCCAAGGGCGACGGCAAGTGGGGGCAGGCCGATCTCGCAGGTGGCTATCATGAGTTGGCGCTCGATTCCTTCGCCGCCACGCCGCCAATGCCGTGCACCGACTGCGCGCAGCTGCCCGGTGACACGATCGTCGTGCTGCGCGGCGGGAGCTACACCTCTGCCAATCCCAACAGCGCCCTCGCCGTCACTGCGCGCCTATCGTTCTCGGTCGAAATCGGGGCCGGCGCCGCCGGCGTGCGCTGCGCGCGCGTGCCCTGACGAATTCGGTGGCGCATCTCTGATGCGCCACACTACACACTAGCGGATGAGAGCCCGCGCGGCGGGGCCGCAATTGAAGAGCGCGTCGATGCTCGACAGGTACGGCACGAACTCGCCGTGCAATTGCGGGTAGCAGGGGTGCTCGAAGCGCTGTAGCTCGAGCGTGATGCCAGCGCGTGCGAACGGCTCGGCGTCCAGGTAGTCGAGCGCTCCGGTGCCGGAGAGGTAGTGGCTGCCGCCTACGGCCCGCACCAGCTCGACAAGCCGTTCGGTGCTGCGGCCCGGGCACTCGAGCTGGCTCGCCCAGACGATCTCCGGCTCCACGTCGAGCGCGCCCATCAGGTAGTCGAGCAGCGCGAAGTTGAGATCCACCATGCGGGCGTGGCCGGCGCGGTAGCGCGCCTCGAGCTCGGCGACGACCGGCTCGAACCAGCGCGCCTCGCGGTAGCTCTCGCGCAGCTGGTTAAGGTTGTGGTCGCACCAGCCGCGGGCGTCGTGCTGCAGGCGCACGTCGGCGATCGAGCGCGCGAGTGGGCCCTTGTCGATCGGCAGCGTCAGCCACTTGGTCCCGGCGGCGGTCTTGATCTTGTCGCGGTGATTCCAGCCGCCCTTCTGGAACTGCGCGTCGTCGAGCAGGATGAGCACCTGCGCATCCACGAGCCGATGAAAGAAGCCGAGGTACGGAAGGAAGTCGGGCTGGTGGATGACGACGCGTTTCATCGGGGCAAGAGCTCCTCGAGGATGGCGAGGCAGCGCAAGAGGCCGTGGCCGTCGACGAGCCGGCGGCCTGCGCCGGCGAGCGCCGCGCGGGCGGAGGCATCGCGTAGGACGGCGCTGAGCTTGGGGGCGAGCTCCGCTTCGTCGAGCGTGCCCTCGTAGCCGAGGTCGACCGTGGCGCCGCGCTCGGCGAAAAAGCGGATGGTGGCGCGCTCCGGAGACTCGGCGGCGATGGCGGCGGTGGGCACGCCGAGGGCCGCGAGCTCATGGAGCATCACGCCGCCGGCGCAGAGCACCAGATCGGCGGCGCACAGCTCGTCGAGGAAGTCGTCCGTCGCGAGCGTCGCGCGCTCGTCGGCGGCGAGGGCCCGCGCCAGGGCCGCAGACGGCTCGCATGCTGGGCCGCGGTGCACACGGACGGTGGCGGACTCGAGCGCGGGCAGGCTTAGCGCGGGCAGCACGCGCGCGGCGAGGTCGTGGTCGTCGCTCCCGCCGAACGCGAGCAGCAGGCGCACTACGCGTTCGCGCACGGGCCGCGCAACGCTTGCCTGCTCTCGGATGCGTTCGTCGAGTACGACGTACTCTGGTCCCTCGTACAGGCGCGCGCGGCGGGGCGAGCCGCTGCGCGCGTGCCAGGCGAGCGCGTTGATCACAGCATCGGCGTGCTCGAGCCCGCTGCCGTTGTCGTCGAAGCACACGATGCCGCCCGACCAGCGCGCACGCAGCGCCGCGAGCTCCTCACCCTGATCGAGCCGATCGACAATCACGAGGTCGTGGCCGGTGAGCAGCGCGTCGTCGGGCACGAGGGCCTCGTCGGTCACGGCGTCGACCTCGAGGCTCGCCTCGCGCAGCACCCGCTCACCGGCAGTCCCGGCCGCGGTGCAGCAGCGCACTTCGACGCGGCGGTCACGCAACGCGAGGCCGAGCGCGCGCATGCGAAAGATGTGGCCCATGCCCCGTCGATGCCCGCCGTCGACCCGGACGAGCACGCGGGCGCGCATCAGACCATGTCCCAGGAGATCGCCGCGCCCGCAAGAATGGCTTGCTGCGCGCTGCGGCCGAGCACCACCTCGAGATGCTCGGGCGCGATGCCCTGGGCGGGGCGACGCACGGTGACGTCGCCCTCGAGGATGACCTCGCCGCGCGCGATGTTCCGGGTGGCATGCAGGCTCTTGCGCGCCGCGGAGCGCCACTTCAGCTCGCTCGCCTGCGGGCGCTTGATGCCGTCGCCGAGCGCCCTCGGGGTGAGGCGCACGCGCTCGACCAGACGCGCGAGCTCCTCGGGATCGAGCGAGGCCTGATCGTCGGGCAGCCCGAGCGCGTGATCGAGCACCACGTGCTTCTCGATGACCGCGGCGCCGAGGGCGGTCGCGAGCACGCTGGTGAGCTCGTCGACGGTGTGATCGGAGAGGCCCACGGGGAAGCCGAAGGCGCGCGCGAGCGTCTCGATGGCGCGGAGGTTGGCGCTCTCGATCGTGCTCGGGTAGCTCGTGACCGCGTGCAGCAGCACGAGCTGTTCATTGCCGGTGGCGACGATCGCGGCGACCGCGCGCTCCACCTCGGCGAGCGTGGACATGCCGGTGGCGACGATCATCGGTCGGCCCTTCTCGGCGATGAGGCGCAGGAAGGAGAGATTCGTGAGCTCGTCGCTGCCCGTCTTGTAGGCGATGGGATCGAAGCGCTCGAGCAGCGCCACGTCGTCGCCGTGGCTCGGTGTCGAGAGCCAGCCGATGCCGTGCTCGCGACAGCACGCGTCGATGCGCTCGTGATCTTCGAGGGTCAGCTCGTAGCGCGCGAAGAAGTCGTGCTGTGAC
>SYFR01000536.1 GCA_005800325.1 Myxococcales bacterium
ATGATGACGAGGATGAAGAAGACGACGAGGCCGACGACGATCTCGCCGCCGACCACGAAGTGACCGAAGGCCTCGATCATCTGGCCCGCGGCGCTCGCCCCCTCGTGGCCGTGAAGCAGGATGAGGCGCGTGCTCGCGACGTTGAGGCTCAGCCGCAAGAGGGTGGCGATGAGCACGATGGTCGGAAAGGCGCTGAACTCGAGCGCCTCGCGGATGAACAACGCCGTGAGGAAGATGCCGATGCTCAGCGCGATCGAGAACGTCAGGAGCACGTCCAAGAGCACCGCCGGCAGCGGCATCACCATCATCAGCACGATGCCGATGATGCCGAGCGGGACGGCGACGTCCTTGAGTCGAAGAGGCGCTTCGGTTGCGGTATCCATGCCTAAGGGCACGGACTATTCACGGCGCGTGCCAGACACGGCGAGCGGGCGCTCACGCGTGTGAAGGAGCTGCGCGACGCGGGCTACCGGCGACTTTCACGCTCTTCTTCGGGCTCTTGCGCCGCGAGCGCCCCTTGAGCTTGAAGACGAACGCCAAGACTTTGGCGACTGCGACGTAGTGTTGACCCGGCACCGGGTGCCCCATCTCGACCTCGGCGTCGAGCGCGCGAGCCAGGCGCCGGTTCTCGAGGATGGGAATGCCGTGCTTGCGGGCTTCGGCGCGGATGCGGAGCGCGAGCTCGTCGTGCCCCTTGGCCACGACCACCGGGGCGTAGTCCTTATCCGAGTAGCGCAGCGCGACCGAGATGTGCGTGGGATTCGTGACGACGGCGTCGGCCGTCCCGACCGCGGCCAGGATGCGCTTGCGTGCCGCCTGGCGAGCCCGCTCTTTCAACTTCGCCTTGATCTTCGGATCGAGGTCGTGCTGGCGCATCTCTTCTTTGATTTCCTGGTCGCTCATGCGCATTTGGCGCTCGAGCTGCCAGCGGTTGTACGCGTAGTCGACGACGGCCAGGATCGCGAGCGCGAGGAGCGCCTTGAGCGTGACGCGCAGGAGAATGTCGATGATGAGCGAGATCGACGATGCCACCGGCGCGCCCGCCAGCGCCAGGAGGGGCGCGACGTCCGCGATCAGCTCCCGGTAGCAGACCCACCCGACGATTCCGACGCGAAGCAGCGCGATGACGAGCTCCGCCCCGGACTTCTTCAGGTTGAACATTTCCCCCAGCTTCGGCAGGGGATTGAAGCGCTCGAACTTGAGAGACAACATCTCGGGGTAGAGCCGAAAACCCGATTGCCAGGCGCCTGCGAGCCCGCCTCCGATCGCGGCCGCGATCGCCGGAGGCACGACGAGCGCGAGCATGGCGTCTGGCAGGTTGCCCACGACGGCGTCGGCGTCGCCTCGCATCACGGCGTCGAGCTGGCCATGGCAGCGCGCGAACGCCGTCTCGCAGGCCTCCGAGATGTGGCCGCGAGTCGCGAGCATCGCTGCGACGACGGCCACCATCGAAGCGACGGCGGTCGTGTCGCGAGCCTTCGGAAACCGCCCCTCTTTCCGTTGCTCTTCGCGACGCTTCGCCGTCGCTGGGTGTGGTTTGTGGCCGTCTTCCGACACGCTACGCGGCCCCCATCATGCGCAAGAGGATCTCGTCGAGGAACGGCGGCAGGCCCTCGTAGTAGCGAAGGAGCCCTTCGGCGATGGAGCGCATCGATGCCATGAAGGTGACGAGGCCGGTGACGACCAGAACGGCGAATCCGATGCTGAAAATCTGAAGGCTCGGGGCGACGCGGGAGACGAGGGCGAGCGCCGTCTGCGCCGCGAGCGAGATCGAGATGACGGGCAATGCGAGGCTCATGCCGACGTCGAACGAGCGCCCGACGAGCTCGACGAACGGAAGGACTCCGGCCGTCAGCGTGACGGGCGAGCCCACCGGAATGAACCGGAACGACTCGAGCAGGTAAGAGAGCACGACGTGGTGGACGTCGGCCGCGAGCGCGAGCAACAGCGCGAGCAGAATGGACACCTGACCGAGCGCCTGGCCCTGGCCGCCGTGGTCCGGGTTCATCGAGGTGGGGACCGAGAGCCACGAGGCCTGCGCGACGAGGCCCGCCATGAAGTCTGCGGCCATGACGAAGAGCCGGAAGGCGCCGCCGATCATGAGCCCGAGCGTGAAGTCGGTGGCGGCCGCTGCCGCGAGCTCGAGGCCGAACGGAATGCTGCGGGCGGGAGCGAACGAGACGCCGAGCGTGAGCGACAGGACCACGACGAGCGCGACGCGCGCTTGCTTGGGCAACCACGTCCCGGGCAAGGGAGAGAGCACCACGAAGCCTGCCATTCGGCTCATCACGAGCGCGAAGGTGGAGACCTGGTCGACGAGCCCGAAGTCGTTCATGAGCCCAAGGTGCGGCAGGGCGCTAGCGGACGACCTCGCCGATTTTCTCGAAGTGGAGGCGCGTGTACTGGACCGTCTTCGACGCGAGCGCGGTGCCTCCCAGGAAGAACACCAAGAGCACGCAGCCCGCCTTGACGACGTAGGCGACGCTCTGCTCCTGAATTTGGGTCGCGGTCTGAAGAATGCCGATGAGCACGCCACCGACGAGCGCCGCGCCGAGCACGGGCCCGCCGATCCAGATCGAGTACTCGATGAGGCCGGTCATCAGCTCGATCGATTGGTCGATCGTCATGCGAAGCTCCGCAAGAGCGAGCTCGTGAGCAGGTGCCAGCCGTCGACGACGACGAACAGCAGTAGCTTCAACGGCAACGCGATGCTCGTCGGCGGAACCATCATCATGCCCATGCTCATCAGGGTCGAAGCGACGGCGATGTCGACGAGCAAGAAGGGCAAGAGCACGAGGACGCCCATCTGAAACGCGGTCGTTAGCTCGCTGACGATGAACGCGGGGATGGCGATGCGCATCGGCACCTCGTTCTCGCTCTTCGGGAACGGGAGGCGCGCGGCGTTATAGAAGAGCGCCAGATCGGTCTCGCGCGTCTGGCGCAGCATGAAGGCGCGCAAGGGGACGGTCGCGCGGTCGGCCGCTTCGAGCTCGGTGATCTGCCCGGCCGCGTACGGCTTGTAGGCATTGTCCATGATGTCGGTCGTCACCGGCGCCATCGTGAACATCGTGATGAACATCGCGATGCCGACGATGATTTGCGTCGGCGGCGTCTGCATCGAGCCGATGCCGGTGCGCACGAACGACAGCACGATGACGACGCGCGTGAAGGACGTCATCGTGAGCACGATCGCGGGCAACAGCGACAGGATCGTGAGCAGCGCCAGGATCTTGAGAGGGCCCGTGAGCCCCTTGTTCGCGACGTCGGCGACGTCGGCGATGCCGAGGCCCGCGGCGGCCGGTGCCGCGACCTGCGCTTTGGCGGCTGCCTGTGCGAACGCCGAGCCGGTCGCGGTGAGCGCCGAGGCGAGCGTCGCGAGCAGCGCGAGGATCCGCAACGGACGCATGGGGCTCACTTGGCTCCGGCGGCACGGCGCGCGTGGCGCACGAGCCCCGCGGCCTGGGCGTCGCCGACCGAGATCGACACGCGCGAGCCGGTCTGCTGCGGACGCGCTTCGCGACGAAACTCGGCCGGGCCACGGCCACCCTCTCTCGCACGCAGCGCCGCTCGGATGCGCGCGATCTCCTCGTCTTCGTCCGTCGACTCGACGATCGGCCTGCGCCGAAGCGCGGGCTCGCGCGCACGACCGGCAAGCTCCTCGATCTTGGCGCGCGCGCTGCGAAGCGCTCGCTCGAACCCGGGCTCGTTGTCGAGCACCTCGCTCGGCGCGAGATCGGCCGGCCCAGCGTCGATGCCAGCGTCGATGCCAGCGTCAACTCCGGCGTCCACTCCGGCGTCGAGCCCTGCCTCGAGCGGCGGCAACACGGCGAGGCGCGCGATGGAGCCGGGGGTCACGCCGAGCAAGAGACGCTGCCCGTCGACCGTCACGAGCATGAGCTCGCTGCGCACGCCGATCGACGTTCGCGTCACGATGCTCATCGCCGCTTCTGCCACCTTCGGCTTCTGGCCGCGGCGCTTGAGCAGCCATGCGGCGCCGCCCACGATGAGCGCGCACGCGAGGAGCTTGTAGCCGAGGCCGCTCGACGGCGCAGGCGCGAGCAGCTCGAGCGGTTTGTCGTTCGCGCGCCGCAACGAGAGCGGACGATCGACGGCGCTCGCCCGCGGCAGGCCCTCGCTCGGGAGCCGCGCCTCGAACAGGCTCTCGGGGTCGGAGCCCAGCTCCCCACTCGGCGAGCCGTCGGGGGCTACGTCGCTGCCCTCCTCGTCAGCAGCATCGCTCGCCGCGGCGGCCTCCGCCTTTGCCGAGCCTTTCGCCGCGGGCGCTTTCGGCGCGGGCGCTGCCTTCGCGGGCAGCTTCGCCGGAGCTGCGGGGCGAGCCTTCGCCGCGGCGCTCGGCGCCAGGACGGCGGGCTCCTCGGCATCCGCGGCGTTGGCCAAGGTCAACGCGCTGGCGACGAGCGCCAAGCGGATGACGCCTGAGCGACGGCGGCTCACGAGTTCCCTCCCGCGCTCTCGGGGGTCAAGAGCTCGGTGATGCGGACGCCGTAGCGATCGCCGACCACGACGGCCTCGCCGCGACCGAGCAGCTGGCCGTTCACGTAGATGTCGATCGGCTCGCCTGCGGCCTTGTTCAGCTCGACGGTCGGTCCCGTCGAGAGCCGCAGGACTTCGTCGATTTTCATGCGACGCCGGCCGATCTCGAGCGTGATCTCGACCTCGACGTCTTTGAGGAGTGCGAATGCCCCGAGCCCTTGCGAGCGATCGCGGCCCGGCGCGAAAGCACCGGCCTCGGTGGGAGTTCCAGGTTTGTCGTCCGCCATGATGCGGCGGACTAAAGCAATGCACGTGCCTGCGAGTGCGGGCGCGACACCACGCCTCGACAGGCTGGGACTCAGGGCCCGCGCGGGCGCGGAGGAGTGCCTGGCTCTTCACCGCCCGTAGGCACGCCGTCGCGGGGGTTGCCGAGCTGAACGGCGAGCTGCGTCCCGACGGTCGTCGGCTGTCCGACGAACAGCACCTGATTCTCGACGCGAATGTCGACGTCGCCGTTGACCGCGACGTCGAGCCGCAGCGTGTCACCCACGCGAAGTGCGCCGAGCTGGCCGAGCGTCATGCGCATGCGGCCGAGCTCGGCCACGATCTCCACGGCGACCTCGCGCATCGTCGCAGCGATGCGGGGGTCGACGCGATCGACGCGCTTCTGCTGGTTCGCGGCCCGGGCCGCGTTGAGCGCGGTCTTGCTCACAGCGAGCAGAATCGTTCCGATCGTCACGCCCTCTTCGGGCTCAGCCGCCGCCGGCGCGCCCGCGTCGGGCGAGTCGAAGTCGTCGAGCGAGAAGCCGCCGCCCGTCGATGCCGGAGCGGCCGCGACCGACTCGCGGATGTAGAGCGGCAGCTGAACGAGAGCACCGTCGGCGCTTCGCTCATTCATGGTGTGCGGCGCGAGCTTGGTGAGGCTCAAGCCGACGTTGCGGGCCATCGCAGGCGAGAGCGCCTTCACGATGCCGTCCGCGATGCGGTCCATGAACGCGCGCTGCGGACCGGTCAGGCCCTTGGGGTTGAGCTTCGGCGGATCGCTGCCGTCGCCACCGAGCGCGCCCTCGACGAGCAGTCCGATCGTCGGCGCGTCGACGGCCATCATCGCGCGTGATCCGCCGGGATCGGCTGCGATCGGGACGATGTGCACCGGACCCGCGAGGTCCTTGGCAAAATCGCTGGCTCGCACCGTCGTGGGCTCGCCCGCCACGACCATCGCGCGCCGCTTGCCGAGCACGCTCACGCCCCGGCGGAGGTTCTGCGCGAGCGCAGCGGCCGCACGCCGCATCGCCTCCTCGGCGAGCGCGTTGCCGCCCTCCGACGTCAGGGCGATCAGATTCTCGGCGCGGACCATCTCCCCGCCGTGCGTGCCTCCGCGTTCGTCCTCGGCAGCCATGCTCACTGAAGCACAATCTCCTGAACCAGGACCTTTACGGCGAACTCCGCGCCGAGCTTGTGCACCCGGTCGAGGACGTCGCTGCTGATGCGCTCCATCACCTTGGGATTGGCCACCTCTTGAAAGCTGAGGTTCCGCAGGTAGGTGAGCGTCGCGTCGCGGATGCGGGGCACGTAGGTGTTGAACTGCTCGATCGGGACTTCCTTCGCCAGCTCGATCGAGAGCGTGATCTTGGCGTGGTGCGGCTCCTGATTTTTCTCATCGAGCACGTTGAGCACGAAGGCTTTCAGCTCGACCGTGGCGCCCGGCGTCTTCTTCTCGTCCGGCTTGGCGTGCTGCTCGGCCGGCGCCACTTGCTTCGGCGCGCCGAGAAACGCTCCGCCGAACCCGGCCGCGCCGGCAAAAATCGTCGGCAGCACAATCCCGAGGATCTTGCCGCCGATGCCAGAGCCGCCGCCTGCGGCAGGTGCTGCATCCTCGGAGGCCGCCTGTGCTTCGTCTTCTGCCATGGCTCGCTCGCGCTAATGTTGCAGGTTCACCCGAGTCTACTATCGCTTGAGGTTGACCGCCTCGAGGAGCATCTCGTCGGCCGTCGTGATGGTCTTCGCGTTCGCCGAGAACACGCGCTGGAAGCCGATCATATCGACGAACTGCGTCGCGAGATCGACGTTGCTCTGCTCGATCGCGCCGGACACGACCGCGCCGCGGCCGCCCGTGTTGGCGCTGCCGATCGCCGGCTCGCCCGATTCCTGCGTCTTCGCCCAGAGATTGTACCCGATGCGCCCGAGGCCGCCGTTCGCTTGAAATTTCGCGACCGCGACCTTGGCGATCGCCAGGGTCTGGCCGTTCGAGAACGTGCCGTTGACGTCGCCGTCCGCCGTCACGTCGATGCCGGTCAGGTTGCCGGCGCCGTAGCCATCCTGGGTCTGGCTCGACATGCTGCTCGCCGCGCCGAACTGGCTGACGCCGAGCAACCCGGTGCCACCGGCCGCGCTCGGATCGCCGACGTCGAAGTTGATCGTCTGCGAGCCGGCGTTTCCGTAAGTGACGTTGAGCTGGATCGGCGCGCTCTGCGACACGAGCGTGCCGTCGGTGCCGAACTGGAGCGTGGTTGGCGTGCCGCCGGTGAGGTCCGTGCTGCCGTCGAGCACGTGGATCTCCCAGGCGTTGGTCGGCTGCGGGTTCACGAGGTTGCCGTCGTTCTGGCGCATGAAATAGACGTCGAGCGTGTGGGCGGCCCCTTGATTGTCATACACCGTGATCGAAGTGGAGAAGTTCGAGGAGCTCACGGGATCGGCGGGGTTGAACGTGCCCGGCAGGAAGGCGCTGCTCGTCGAGTCGAGGTTCGCGGCGAGCGCGACGCTCGCGGTCGGCTTCGGCGTCAGGTTGAACTGCTGCACCCTGACGGGGGAGAGCGGGCCGACGAAGCCGCCGGTCGGCTGCGCCGGGTAGCCAAGCACCTCGAGCCCGTGCGAGTTGACGAGCGTCCCGTCCTTGTTCAGGGTGAACTGGCCATCGCGCGTGAAGAAGTCGCCGGACACGCCGTTGCTCACGCCGTGAACGATGAAGAAGCCGTCGCCCGAGAGCGCGAGATCGGTCGGCACGGCGGTGTTCTTCAGCGCGCCCTGCGTGAAGATTTGCTGGGCCCGCACCATGCGTGCGCCCTCACCGATGCCGCGGTTCTGACGCGTGCTGATGTCGGCGAGCACGTCCTCGAAGAGGGCGCGCGACTGCTTGAAGCCGACCGTGTTGGCGTTGGCGATGTTGTCGCCGACGACGCCGAGAGCGTCCTGCTGCGAGCGCAAACCGGACACGCCGGTGTTCATGGTCTTCGTAATCGTCATGGTGTCTCCTTGCCGATCGACTTGAAAATCTGCGCCATGCTGGCCTCGAAGGCGAGGAGCTGCGCTTTGGTGAGGGGGGCCGCGCCGCTCGCGGAGCCGGAGCTCTGCGGTGCGGCCGTGCCGAGAGGGGTCTGAGAGCTGCCGGCGGCTTGGCCTTGCACGGCGATGAGATCGCTGATCGGCGCGCGCGCTCCCGAGTCGAGGATGACCTCGGGGTAGCCCTTGTCGAACGACACGCCGACGACGGTCCCATGCACGTCCGTGGTCGTCTCGACGGGCTCGCCCTTCGCGTCGGTCGCCGTGATCTCGACCGTGTAGTTGCCCGGCGGAGCGAGCTTGCCGTTCGCGTCGCGCCCGTCCCACGGCACGGTGAGCGTGCCCTTGGGGTTCGAGCCGAGGTCGATGGTCTTCACGACCGCGCCACCGGGATCGCGAATCGTCGCGGTCGTCGCCTGCGCGTCGCCCTCGAGGTTCGCGCTGAACCCGGTCGGGCTCTGGCCATCGAAGCTGATGTACCTGCCGCGCACCGTCACGTCCTTGCCGATGAGGCCGATGGTCTCGTTGCTCGCGAGACCCGTGAGCTGCAGCGAGATGGTGTCGAGCGCCTTCGCCTGCGCGATCTGTTGCTCGACGACCGAGAACTGCGCGAGCTGCGCGACGAACTCGGAGCCCTCCATCGGCGACATCGGATCCTGCGCCTGGACCTGCGCGACGAGCAGCTTCAAAAAAGCCGCCTTGTCCATTTCGCTGCCGCGCCCGCCAGCGGCCTCGGTGAGACTTCCAGCGGAAGTCGTACTGCCTTGGATTTCCATCGTGGTTGAGCTCTCCTTCGAGGTCACGAGACGCTAGAGCACGAACCGTACCGGCTCGCCGTTCGACGGCTCGTCTTGCTCGAAGGCGCGCTCGCGGCGCTGTTCACGCGGCTCGGTCTCGTCGTAGCCGCCGCGCTCGCCACGTGGGTCGCGGTGCTTCTCGTCCGAGCCCTCGCGCCGCTCCTCGCCCTCGCGCTCCTCGGACACGCTCAAGTTGCGCAGGTTGACGCCGCTGTTGCGAAGCTCGGCCTCGAGCGCGGCGCTCGCCCCGTAGAGAACCGCCGCCCCGTCGCCCGGCTGAGCGCGCAGCTCGACGTCGACCTCGCCTGCTTGCGTATGCGCCGCGACGTGCACGCGACCGAGGCCCGCGAGCTCGACCGAGCCCTCGACGCCGTTACGAAGCGTCATGTGATTGACCGCGGAGGCGGCGGCGTCTTGACGACGCGCGCGCATCATCTCGTCGAGCTGACGCATGACCTCTCCGCCGCGAGCAGCGCGGAGATCTGTCGCTGCGGCCGCGGTCGCACGCGGAGCGCTCGCCACGAGCCGCGACGAATCGCCGCTCGGACGAGGCGCTGAGCTCGAAGCCACGCGCTCGGCCTTGTCCATTCCCGCGGCGAGCTCGATCTCTCTCGCGTGGCTCTCCGCACCGTCGACGCGGCTCGCCGCAGCGTTTTGCGCGGTGCCCATCGCCTTGCGCTCGTCGCCTCCCGAGCGGTCGTCGCTCGACGCACGCTCGTCGCTCGCGCCTCTCGATCGCGTGTCCGCTTGCGAAGGTGAAGGCTCCGCCCCGAACGCGGTGTCCGCGCCTGTGATCTCCACCGCCGCGCGATCCTCCGCTGCGCCGCGAGCGCGCGTCGCGACGTGGCGATCTCTGCCAGCGTCCCGGGTCCCGGCGCTCGCCGCGTCCTTGCCCACGTTCGCCTCTTCGCCCGCATGCGACGAGACGCCGCGCGCTCCCTTCGGGAACATGCTTCGCTCGATCCGCGCCGCCGTGAGGGCCGCAGCGCGGTTCGCCGCGAGCTCGTCACCGGCAGCCGCGCTCGCGCTCGCCCCGAGGAGCGCATCCTGTGTCGCCGCCGCGTGTTCGTTCGTCTCGACCGCCGAAGCGTCATCGTTCGCCTCGACCGCCGAAGCGTCGCCCAACGGAAATTCCCGGGCGGCGTCCACGGCAGAAGCGTCCGCAGCAGCGACAGCAGCCGCACGTGCCGAAGCAGCAGCATCCCCAGCATCCCCAGCATCCCCAGCATCCCCAGCATCCCCAGCATCCCCAGCATCCCCAGCATCCCCAGCATCCCCAGCATCCCCAGCATCCCCA
>SYFR01000537.1 GCA_005800325.1 Myxococcales bacterium
GGCCTCACCATCGGCAACGCGCTCGAGACGCGCGAGGCGCTCGAGGTGCTGCGCGGCGGCGGGCCGGCCGACGTCGTCGCGTGCACCATGGCGCTCGGGGTCGAGATGCTGCGGCTCGGCGGCGCGGCGGAGGAGGACGCCGAGGCGCGCGCGAGGCTCGGCGCGGCGGTCGCGTCGGGCGCGGCGGCTCGCGTGATGGAGCGCATGATCGCGGCGCAGGGCGGCGATCCGCGCGTCGTCGAAGATCCCGAGCGCCTGCCGCGAGCCGAGGTCATCGTCGAGGTCAAGGCCACTCGGCAAGGCTACGTGACGGCGATCGACGCGCTCGAGCTCGGGCTCACCGGCGTCGCCATGGGCGCGGGCCGCACGCGCACGGACCAGGCGGTCGATCACGCCGTCGGCATCGAGCTCTGCGCGCGCGTCGGCGAGGCGGTCGATCGCGGGGCGCCGCTAGCGAGACTCCACGTGCGCGCGAGCGCCGCGGCAGACGCCGTCGGTCCCCGCGTCGCGCGTGCCTTCACGCTCGCGGAAGTGCGGCCGCCCGAAGCGCCGCTGGTGCTCGAGCGCCACTTGGCTCCTGCGTGATCCTCGCCGGCGTGATCCTCGTCGCGTGAGGCTCGTCGCGTGAGGCTCGTCGCGAGATCCTCATCGCGAGATCCTCGCCGCTTGACGCGAGGCCCTACTTCAGATCTTCGATTTTCCAGGCGCCGCCCTCGCGAACGAAGAGCACCGTGGCACCGGCGCCGTAGGGCATCGCGGCGCGGTTCTCGCTCTCTTCGATCTTGGCCGTGGGGAGCGCGGCGCGGATCGCGGCGACCAGGCTCGCGAGCTGCTCTTTTTGCGGGCCGGTCCACGCCGCCTCGAGGCCCTCGCGGGTCAGGCCCTCTTCGGCGCCGGCCCACCCGTCGGCGCGCCCCTCGAGCTCGACCGCCGGCGCGTAACGCAAGAGGACGTCGTAGCGCCCCTTCTCGTGCGCGCGCAAGAACCCGAGCAGCGCCTGTCGCGGCGTCGCCTGGCCGTAGCGATCGATGCCCGTGCCGTCGACCGTCCATTGGCCGTCTTCGTACACCAGCGTGAGCTCCTCGCCGGTCTGGCCGGTGACCTTCGCCGTCACCACGGGCTCGCCCGACGGGCGCACGAGCGCGAGGGCGATCTCCCGCGTGTCCTCGGGGCTCTCTTTCAGCAAGCGGGCGAACGCCTCGAACGGGACCGTGCGCTTGGCGTCCTCGCTCAAGAACCGATACGCGTCGGCGGCGCGCCCTTCGCGCAGGGCGCGGGCGTACGCATGGAGCGTCTCCGTCGGGCCGATGGCGCCCGGCGTGCGCGGCTCGCAGGCGAGGGCACCGAGCGCAAGCCCGAGGGCGCAGCCGAGGTGCGAAAAAAGCAAGGTCAAGCGCATGGATCTGGATCCCGTTACCACGACCCAGAGGGCGCTCACAACGAAGGCATGCTCGCGCTCGCGCGTGCTACGTTCGCCGCTGTCGATGGCCACAAAAAATTGTCCGTATTGCCACCAGCCGCAGCAGGTCGACGCGCTCAAGTGCACGCAGTGCAGCGAATACTTGCGCTGCAAGTTTTGCGCGGCCTCGGCCTTCAACTCGCAGCCGCCGCCGCGCGACACGGTGGGCTTCGGCCAGCACCTGCTCGACCGACAGCTCGTCACGCTCGATGAGCTCTTGACCGCGCTCGACGTGCAAATGAGCCGGCGCAAGCGTATCGGCGTCGTGGCCCGCGAGCAAAAGAAGCTCTCGCCGTCGCAGGTCTACACCGTCCTCAACGCGCAGCTCAATGCGAACAAGCGCTTCGGCCAGCTCGCCGTCGAGTCCGGCCTGCTCACGGTGCAGGAGCTCGACACGCTGCTGATGCAGCAGCGTGCGACAACGGTGCCCATCGGGCAGATGCTCTGCGAGCTCGGCTTCATCACCAAGGACTTGCTCGACAAAGAGCTCGACGAGTACGAGTCGGTCCAGTTCGCGATACCCGCCTCCAACCTGCCGCCGAAATCGCTGCGGCCGGCGCCCCCGCCGGCGGCGTCGAGCCTCGAGTTCCCCGAAGACTGGTGAGCCGGGCTGCCTGCGTGCTCGGCGCGCGGGGGGCTCGTCGCGCGGGAGGCTCGGCGCGCGCGCAGGGCTGCCGCAGCTTGGCCCTCGATTCTAGTCAATCGAGGCACTAGGCTCGGCGCATGTCGTTCGGTCCCGACAGTCGGCGCATCGCGGCGATGCTCGACTCGCTGCCGATCCTGCCGCTTCGCAACTCGGTGCTGTTCCCCGCGTCGGTCGTGCCGATCAACGTCGGACGTCCGCGCAGCGTGCGGCTCGTGCGGGAGCTGCTCGGCAAGGAGCGAGCCTTCGTCGGCGTGCTCAGCCAGAAGGACGCCGGCGTGACCGAGCCCACGTTCGAAGATCTCTACCGCGTCGGCACGATCGCTCGGGTCGTGAAGGTCATTCGCCTCGGCCCGGAGAACTACTCGGTGGTCCTCAACGGCCTCGGCCGCATGGAGGTGGTCGAGCCGCTCGCGCTCGAGCCGTACATGCGCGCGCGCGCCACGAGGCTCACGGAGCATCGCGGCACCGGCGTCGAGCTCGACGCGCTGGGCGTGACCTTGCGCGAGTCGACCCGCGAGGTGCTGACCTTGATGCCGAACCTGCCGCGCGAGACCGCCAGCATCCTGGATCAGGTCAAGGAGACCGGCTCGCTCGCGGATCTCGTCGCCGCGAATTTTCCGCCGACGCAAGCGACCGTCGAGAAGAAGCAGCGCGTGCTCGAGGCCCTCGACCACAAGGAGCGCGTGAAGCTCACGCTCGCGATCGTCGCGCCCCAGCTCGAGCTGCTGCGCGCGAAGAAGCAAATCGCCAGCGAGGTGGAAGAGGAGATCACGCGCTCGCAGCGAGAGGACATGCTGCGCGAGCAGATGCGCAGCATCAAGCGCGAGCTCGGCGAGAAGGACGATGACGAGATCGAGCTCCTCCGCGGCCGCATCGCCGACGCCCGCCCGCCGGCCGAGGTGGCCGACGCGGCGAAGAAGCAGCTCCGCAGGCTGCGCTCGATGTCGCCGCAGTCGGCTGAGTACAACGTCGGCCGCAACTACGTCGAGTGGCTCGCCGATCTTCCGTGGACGAAGACGACCGAGGACGAGCTCGACGTCGCCACCGTGCGGCGCTGCCTCGACGAAGATCACCACGGCCTCGAGAAGGTCAAAGCGCGCATCGTGCAGTTCTCCGCGGTGCGCAAGCTCCGCAAGGATCTGAAGGGAC
>SYFR01000538.1 GCA_005800325.1 Myxococcales bacterium
GCCCAGTGAGCGGCCCAGTGAGCGGCCCAGTGAGTGGCCCAGTGAGCGGCCCAGTGAGCGGCCCAGTGAGCGGCCCAGTGAGCGGCCCAGTGAGCGGCCCAGTGAGTGGCCCAGTGAGCGGCCCAGTGAGCGGCCCAGTGAGTGGCCCAGTGAGTGGCCCAGTGAGTGGCCCAGTGAGTGGGACTGCGTCCGACTGAGGCGCGCGCGCGGCGGCCTCTTTCCCCGCCTTCAGGGCGCGCACCGCGAGGAACTCGAGCACGCGCTCCTTCACCTGCGCGAGCCCATGATGATCTTCGTCGAGGATCCGCGCGGCCTCTTTGATGTCGAGGCGGTCCTCCGAGCGCTGAGCCCAGGGCAGCTCCGCGATCCACTCGAGGTAGGTGCGGATCACCTGAGCCTCGCCGGTCTCCATGTGCGCGCGCCGCAGGCGTCGTGACTCCCGCTGCACCTCTTCACGTACGCGCGGCGGTAGCGGCAGGCCCTCGAGCCGGCGAAACAAGGCCTCGGCATCATCCTGCTCGTCGTCGCCGAGCTCCTCGTGAATGACGCGCAGCTGCTCGCGCAAGAACATCTCGCGCTGCCGCGTCGACAGCTCGCCGTGAGCGCGCGTACGGATCTCGTCGCGCGTCTTCTCGACGCGGATCTGCCGCACGAGGAGCTCGAGCACGTCGCCGACCCGCGCCGCGACGTCCGTCGTCTCGAGCAGCGCCTGCTTGGCCGCGGTCGGAGCCTCGACGTAGCTCGCGACGAAATCTGCCAGCGTCCCCGGCTCGGTGAGCGCGCTCGTGACCTCGCCGAGAACCTCGCGCGCGACGCCCCGAAGCTGACCGAGCTCGAGCACGCGCTCGCGGATCTCGGCGAGCTGCGCGACGAAGCCTGGCTCGTCGACGTCCTCGGGCGGCTCGTCGGCGATCGGCTCGACGGTCGCCGTGATGAGCCCGTCGTCGCTGCTATAGGCGGTCGCGCGCGCTCGCGTCACGCCGTGGAGCAGCACCTCCCAGTCGCCTTGGCCCTCCTTGACCTCGAGCAGCCGCACCACGACGCCGACCACGAACAGCTCGGAGCCGCTCGGCTCGATCACCGGCACCTTCTGCGTCACGGCGAACAAGAAGCCGCGGCCGCGGCGCGCCGCCTCGATCGCCTTTTGCGACAGCGGGCGGCTGACGCCGAGCGGCGTCGGGATCCCGGGAAACACCACGGCGTGGCGCATCGGCATCACGGGGAGCGTCGACGCAGTTTGCATGGCGTTGCGGGAGGCGGCCACGGAGTCCGGCCTCGGCGATAGGCGCTGCAGTCCACGTGCCATGTTACGCAGACGCACCGCGGCAGCGTGGCGCACCGCAGCAGCGTCGCGCGTCGTGGCAGCGTGGCGCACCGCGGCAGCGTCGCGCGTCGTGGCGACCTGGCCGAGCGTGGCGCGTTGCCACACGTCCGCGCGTGGTGCCGACAGGTGATCGCACACTTGCGCTCGAGCCGAAGCGGCACCGCCGTTGCACAGCACGCCACACCGTTTCCGCCGAGCCCCGCGTGCTCGGCCCGCCCCTTCCCCGGAGAAGACACCATGGCAAGCTCGAGCGCCTTCGCTGATACGACGTTGCGACCCACGCCGGCCACGCCCATGCCGAGCGCGGGAGAGGTCTGGCAGGACCTGCGGCGCATGCACCGCGCGCGCGTCCTCACCCCGGACGAGCCGCTGGCCCCAGCGACGGCGGCGACCGCTCGCGTGCGCGCGGCGATCGTTCTCGCGGGCGGCAAGGGGACGCGCCTCGCGCGGATGACCGCAGACCTCTACGGCGAGCCGCGCCCCAAGCAATACTGTGCCTTCGCGACCGGCGCGCGCTCGCTGCTGCAGCAGACGCTGACGCGCACGCGAGCGAGTGTGCCCGCCGCCAGGACGTGGGTCGTCGTCGCGCGACATTACGAGCAGCTCGCCGCCGAGCAGCTCGCCGCCGAGCAGCGCGACTCCGGGCTGGCGCGACTCTTCGTGCAGCCGAACGACGCCGGCACGGGCGCGGGGGTGCTCGCGCCACTGGTGGAGCTCCTCGTCGAGCATCCCGACGCCACGGTGCTCGTTACCCCCGCCGACCACGGCTTCGCGGACGAAGCGGCGAGCCACGACACCCTCGCGCGCGCGTTCGACGCGGCGGACCGCGGACGCGTCGTGCTGGTCGGCAGCGAGGCGAGCGGACCGAGCCGCGAGCGTGGATGGATCGTGCCGGGCGGCCCGCCCGACGCGCACGGACTTCGCCGCGTCGAGCGCTTCGTCGAGAAGCCGGCTCCTGCCGCGGCGGCTCGCCTCTTCGACGAGGGCGCCCTGTGGAACACGATGCTGATGGTCAGTCCGGCCCACGCGCTGCTCGAGCTCTTTCGCGCGCGCTACGCCATGGTGGTGCGGATGTTCCTGCACGGCGCGAGCCTGCCGGCGGAAGAGCGCGAGCAGTTCCTCGACGACGCCTACGCCACGCTCTGCTCGAGCTCCGGAGGCATCGATCTCTCGGCCAACGTCCTGCAAGACGCGCCGGACCTGTGGGTGCTCCCGCTCGCGCGCGCCTCGGGCTGGACGGACCTCGGCACCGAAGAGCGCATGAGCCAGTGGCTCGGCACGCCGCCCTCCAGCCGCTGAGCGAAGCTGCGCGGCAGCGGTGAGCGCTCGGTACGCCGGCCCCTCGCCGCTGAGCGAAGCTGCGCGGCAGCGGTGAGCGCTCGGTACGCCGGCCCCTCGCCGCTGAGCGAAGCTGCGCCGCAGCGGTAAGCAGCTCAGCATGCGCTCGGGATGCGCGCCCACCTCGGCACGGCGCACATTCTGAACTTGACGTCGAGTTCACATATTGGCATGGTGCCGCCGTGCCGACCGCAGCGCTGCTGAGAACCCCGTCCCAGACGCGCGCCGTCCGGACGCGAGAGGCCCTGCTCGCGGCCGGAGCGAGAGAGTTCTCCGCGCGCGGCTACGCAGCGACGACGACCAAATCGATCGCCGATCGCGCGGGCGTCGCCACCGGCAGCTTCTACCAGTACTTCGCGGACAAGGACGCGCTCTTGCGCGAGCTCGCGGAGACTCGCCTCTCGGGGCTCGCGCGCGACACCTTCGGCGCACAGGGCGAGGTGGCGTCGGTAGCGCTGCCGGCGTCGACCGCGAAAGACGAGGTGCCGCTCCTCCGAGAGCGCGTCGAGCGGCTCCTGCGCCACGTGGTCGACGTCGTGATCGCCGCGCACCGTGAAGATCCGGGCCTCCACGCCGTCTTGACCGAGCGCCGCCACCAAGATCCGGCCGTCGCTGCGCTCTGGTCCGCACGGGAGCGCGAGCTCGTCACGAAGATCGCGGCGCTGCTGACCGTCGTCGCTCACGAAGGGGATCGCGACGCTACGGCCTTCATCCTGTTCGCAATGGTCGAGGGCGCGGTGCACGCCCACGTGCTCGGCCACGCACACGTGTCGGACGCGCGCTTCCGCCTCGCGCTCCTTCGCGCGCTCGCGCAAATCGTCCTCGGTCGAGAAACCGATGGCCCGTCGCCAAAGAAGGCGCGGCCCGCACGAAAACCCGCAAGAAAACCCGGCGCCACCAGCCCGAAAAGGTAAGAGCACCATGAGCCTCATCCAACTGAACCCCGAGTGGACTGGCCTCCTCGAGCAGTACCGCGACGATCATCAGAACCCCGTCAACCAGGCGTGCCACGCCGTGGGCATTCCGCTCATCGCGGGCTCGCTCCCCATCGGCGCGAGCATCATCGGGCTGCCGCTCGCGGCCACGATGTTCACCGTGGGCTGGACGTTCCAGTTCGTCGGGCACGCGTTCGAGGGCAAGAAGCCGAGCTTCGTGGAAGACCGGCGCCAGCTCGTCGTCGGCCTGCTCTGGTGGATGAAGAAGGTCGGCCTCGACGTGATCGAAGAGGCCCCTGCCGCCGCGATCGCCTGACCGCGATGGCCCTTCCCGCGCGATGGCTGTCGCAGCGCACTCACCTCACGTGCCCCGCGACGAACTGGAAATTCGTCGAGGGCGCGTGTCTGAAGAGCGCCGCCGACCTCGTGATGCTCGATCTCGAGGACTCGATCCCCCGTGACGACGCGCCGCTCCTCGAGCTCGGCCGACGACACATCGCGCGCGCGCTCACGACGCTCGACTGGGGCACGCGCCTTCGCTGCTTCCGCCCGCGAGGCTACGCGCTCGATCCCGAGCTCGAGGACGTCGAGGCCATCGTGCGAGCTGCGGGGTCGCGACTCGAAGGCCTCGTCTACCCGAAGGTCGAGCATGAGCGCGAGCTCGAGCGGCTCGACGCGCGGCTCAGCGAGCTCGAGGCGGAATCGTCGCTCCCGAGAGGCGCGATCCGCATCGCCGTGCTCATCGAGAGCGTCGGCGCAGAAGAGCGGGCGTTCGCCATCGCGCGAGCCACCGAGCGGCTGTTCGCCCTGGTGTTCGGCGCGTTCGACTACTGGAGCAGCCTCGGGCCGAGCGCCGAGTACCGCTTCGATCATCCGCTCGTGGACGCCGCGCGCATGCGTATCGCCAAGGCCGCCGCCGCGGTGGGCGTGCCCGCGATCGCCGAGATGACGGTCAACTACCCGACGCGCGACAAGCCCGAGGCCGAGCAGCAGGCGGCGCTCGCGGAGTGTCGCCGTGACGCCGAGCACGCGCGCGAGCTCGGCTTTGCCGGCAAGTGGTGCGGGATCCCCGCGCAGGTCGCGACCGTGAACCAAGTGTTTCGCCTCGCCCCGGCGCGGGTATCGGCAGCGCTCTACCGGGTGCGGGCCTATCGCGACGCCGAGCTCGCGGGCCGAGGCGCCGCCATGATCGGCGGCAAGATGGTCGATCGCGCGACCGATCGGGTCGACCGCGTCACGCTCGCCCTCGCCTTGTCGCAAGGCCTCCTCGACGACACCGCGGCCCGCGAGTTCGGGCTCTTGGCTCCGTAAACAGCAAGCGAGCGTCGCTCCGAGCACGGCGCGCACGTGACCTCATGCGTTGGGGTGCACGCCGCTCGCGGGGCCGCGCTCGAGGGGCGCCTGCTCATACCTCGTCGACGGGGGGCGGCATGACGCTCGGTCGTTCCTCGACCCGCGGCGCGAGCAGGATGCGCCGCTCGTCCGAGCCGTACGCGCTCGGCGTGAGCTCGACGAGCGTGTGGAGCGGCATCGCGAGGTGGGGGCAATGCTCGACCGGCTCGCCGACGAGATACGCATAGAGACAGCGCAGCACGGCCTGGTGCGACACGATGACCGTCGGCGCGGTGCGGCGCTCGAGCTCGAGGATGAGCAGCTCGATGCGACGGACGACGTCGAGGTAGGACTCCCCCTGCGGGTAGCGAAAGCGCAGCTTGTCGGAGCTGCGTGCGCTCGCGAGCGACGGCATGCGCGCGGCGATCTCGGCGTAGGTCATGCCGTCGCAAATACCCGCGTCGATCTCGTCGAGCTGGCGCCACTCGACGTGCGGGGCCGCGATGTGCCGCCCGGTGTCGATGGCCCGGCCCAGCGTGCTCGTCCACACGACGAGGCCCTCGGGCACCGAGTCGAAATGGCGACCGAGCGCGCTCGCGTAGTCTTGCCCGCGCGGGCTCAGCGGCGAGTCGCCTCCGATGAGGCCGCGCACGTTGAAGACGCTCTCGCCGTGGCGCGTCAGCCAGATCGTGCGACGCAAGAGGCGCGAGTTGAGCAAGAGCGCGACGACCCGCGCGAGGAGCTGCCCCTCGACCCGGTTGACGACGACCTGTCGGCCCGCGTCGATCACCTGAACGAAGCTGAGGTCCGGATCCGCTACCTGCTCGTATGCCTGCTCGTAGAGCGCGATCCGCTGGCGAAAGTCCGCGAGCGCGGCGTCCGGCGCGACCCCGACGTAGTCCGGCGAGCGGAGCTTCGTGTCGGTGATGTTCGACTCGACGATGCTCGTGTCGTGGCAGATGCTCTCGATGAACAACACCGGGACGCTCGCCCTCCCCGCGTGCTCGAGCAGGTGCGCCCGGCGCGCGCGCGTCGAGTTCGTCGCGTCGTAGATCGCGACCTCGCCGCCGGTCCGGAGCCACGAGAGCGCGTCGGCGAGCGCCGTATCCGCCACGCGTTGTCGCGCCTCGCTCCCGTCGGGATTGTTCGGATCGAAGAACGCCGCGGGCTTGTGGTCGCCGAGGTGTGCGCGCCGGTAGCTGCCGACGTTGAAGATGCGCGCGTCGTGCCCGATGAAGCGCAGGTAGCGGCAGATCTTCCGCGCGAGGACTGACTTTCCCCGCGCCGGGAGCCCGACCATGACGAGCAGGATTCGCTCCATCACTCTCCTCGCTCTGCCCGCCTATCCCCCAAACAGGGTCATCCCGTTCGAGGCCACGCTGGTCAGAGCACCCCCGCCTCGGCGCGATCGAGCAGGCCGTCGAGGCCGCGGTAGAGCTCGTTGTTGCCATCTTGTTCGTAGCAGGCGAGCGCCCGCTCGAACTCGGGCAGCCGCTCCACGAACGCGTGCACGCTCGCCGGGTCATCGAGCGTCTCGGTGGTGAGCCCGAAGCCTTGGCGCTCGAGGTAGCGCCCGTTCATCACTTGCTCGAACTGGCGTCCGAGCGGCACGCTCAGCATCGGCTTCTTGAGGTACACCGCCTCGCCCATCAGCGTGAAGCCACCGCCGGCGATGACGCCGCGGCACGACGCGAGATCCGCGACGAAGCCGGCCTCGGAGAACGGTCGGTAGCGAAGGTTGCCCTCCACGACGTCACCGTCGAGGTCGCGGCGAATGCCGTACACGTGGCAGGGTCGGCCGCATTGAGCGAGGGCCGCGAGCAGCGGCTCGTTGCTCGTGCCGGTCTGGTAGACGAGCAGGTGATCGCCGCGCTCGGGCGAGCTCGCGAGCACCTCGGCGCGCAGGATCGGCGGCACCAGCGTCGTGCGCTTCTTTCGCACCTCGGGCCGGAAGAACGTGGCGACCAGGTAATGATTGCACCCGGGCAGCTTGCCCTTCACGAACGCGCGCGTCAGGGCGAACGCCGTCTCGTGGCCGCGCTTGATCGACTCCGGGTGAGCGCAGCGGTTGATGATCTGCATGTTGTCGATCGAGACGACCGGCAGCCCGTGCGCGCGCGCGTAGAGGTAGGTCCATGACTCGAAGTCGCTGATGACGAGCTCCGGGCGAAACGTCTCGAGCAGCTCGAAGTAGGCCGCGACGTTCGCCGGCACGCCGCGCAGCGCCGTGTGGACGACGTTGGACATCAGCGTCTTCGTGCGCTTGACGACGTTATCCTCGTAGATCATGTGCAGGCCGCGGATGCGCTTCACGTTCGCGAAGTGCTTGCCAAGAAAGTCGACCGCGCGCGACGACGCCATGATCTGGAGCTCGTGCTTTTGCGCCACGAAATGCTCGAGCACGACGCGCGAGCGGATCGCGTGCCCCATGCCTTCGCCGACGACGCCGTAGAGGATGCGCATCACGGCGATGGTAGCCGCGAGCGTTGGCGCGGGGCCGGACAATTTGCCCCGCTCTTGTCAGTCGCGCGCCGCGCATACCTCATGGATGTGCAAGCCCTGCCGCACCTCATTTCGACCACCCCGGAGCGCCCCGAAGAGGTCGCGCTCGCCATCGCCGCGGACGAATACCCGGGACTGCGCGACGAGCTGTGCCGCCACCGGCTCGACGCGATGGGACGCACGCTCGCGCTCAAGATCGCACGCTCGCAGGCGAGCGCGGAGGGCGGCGAGCCGCTCACGCTCGCGCGCGTGTTGTGCGACTTCCTCCACAAGGAGCTCGGGTTCCGCGGGAGCGACGACTACGACGACCCGCGAAACAACTTCTTCAACGACGTGCTCGATCGCCGCACGGGGAGCCCGGTCGCGATGGCGGTGCTGCACATGGCCGTGGGCCGCCGCGCCGGCATCGACGTCGAGGGGATCGCGTTTCCGGGGCATTTCCTGGTCCGCATCGAAGGGCTCTATGCCGATCCGTTCGAAGGCGGCGTGCCGATCGACCGTGAGCGGCTGCTCGCGTTGGCGTTCGAGACCCTCGGCGATCGGCGCGAGGCGATGGCGAGCCTCGAGCCGGTGGGGCCGCGCACGATCGCGGTGCGCCTGCTCCTCAACCTGCAGCGCATTCACCGCAGCCGCGCCGATCACGCGCGCGCGATGGTGGTGTGCGACCGACTGTATGACGTCACGCGAGCCGCAACCCACCTCGTCGACCGCGGCGTCCATGCGCTGGCGCTCGGCGCGACGCGGGTCGCCATTCACGATTTCGAGGCGTACCTGAGCCTGAACCCCGGTACCGACGGCGCCAAGCGCGTGCGCGATCTGCTGCGAAAGGCGCGGGCGGTCGGCGCGGCGCCGATCAACTGAGCCCTACGGTGCCGATAAGGGCCCATCTACGTCGTTGCCTTCGTCGCTGCGACGCTCACACACAGGAGTAACAGGAGTGCGCTGCGCCTCTCGCTCCTCGTCGCCTAGTAGCTGGCCCCCTCTCGGCACCGTAGTCGGTGATCGCGGATCGATTGAGAATCGAGCCTCTCGGCTCAGCGGTGCCAGCCGCGGGTCACTCGAGCGGCGCCCAGAGCGGGATGTCGAGCGACTCGCCGTAAACAGGCAGCGGCAGATCGACGCGGGCGACGCGCACGCCGAGCCCGCAGCCCGCCAGCGCGAACAGAAAGAGGAGCGCGCTGACGTGCACGCGTCGGTCGCTGCCGCGTAGCTCATCGACGGCGCGGACCGCCGCCGACACCGCGAGCCCGAGCGCGACGCACGCGGTGGCGAGCGGCACTACGACCGGCATCACCGTCTGAAATGCGCGGGCCGTGGGCGAGTTGCGAACGAGCGCGGCGACGACGAGCATGCTCGCGATCATCTCGACGACGAGACCGACGCTAGCGAGGTGGAGCGCCGGCGAAGCGTCGCGCAGCGCGCGCCCGAAGACGAAGGCCCACGCGCCGAGCGCCACGACGCCGAGCGCCGCAAAAGGCGCCGGTGCCGCACGGCCGAGGAGCTCCGTGACGCGGAGCACGCCGTGCCTGGAGAAATGCGGCGTCGCGAGGACGAGCATCACGACGAGCGCAGAGCCGAGGGCGAGCACCAGCGCGACCTTCGGATGGCTCGATGCATGGCGCGTGACCGAGATGCGGCGCGACTTCTCGGACAGCGCGCCGCCGGGGAGCGACGCGGGCGGCCGACGGATGCCGCTCTTCGGCGGGTCGAGCGCATCGGTCGCGAGATCGATCCCGCCAATCCCGCCTATTCGCTCGCCAACGTCGTCGTCGGCGTCGTCGTGGCGCGACGGCATGGCCGGCGCCTTGCGGATGCGCGACACCGGCGACTCGGAGGGGCCGAGATCGAGCTCTATCTCGAGCGCGACGGGCTCGCGTTCGGGTGGCGTCTTGCCGTCTTGGTGATCGCGGCCGCCAGTCACCGAAGGATGCTACTACGCTGGCAGCGTGCGCGCAGCAGACCCTCGCAGCGCACGCAGCCAATAGCTCATCGCGGCCACGGCGCCGCCGACGGCCGTCACGAGCAGCATCGTCGCGAGCCCCTCGAGGCCGAAGAGCGCCGCCGCGATCGTCCCGAACTGGAGCGTCGTCGCGACCTTGCCGACGACGTTGGCGCGCGGTAGCTCGGTTCGCTCTCTCGGGGCGCGACGGCTCACGGCGAACCACGCGACGAGCGGGAGCTCGCCAAGCTCGCGCGTGCTGAGCAGCGCGACGCCGAGGAGCGAGAGCTTCTCTTGCGCGACCAGCGTGATGACCACCGTGAGGACGAAGAGCTTGTCCGCGATGGGATCGACGAACGCTCCGGTCGCCGTCGCCATGTCGAGACGGCGCGCGAGCCAGCCATCGAGCACGTCCGAGAGCCCGGCTGCAGCGAGCACGCGGAGCGCGGCGGCGGGCACGTCGACGCACGCGACGAAGAGCGCGGCGAGCGGGAGCCGAGCGAGGCTCACGAGGTTCGGAGGCCGCAGCAGATCGCGCGCTCGAAAGACGCCCATGTCTTACGGTACATCTGACGCAACAACCCGAGCAGGTCGAGTGGGGCGAATCAGAGATTCGCCACCTGATGAATTCGGACTCGGGGGACGAGTGGAGCGAATCAGGAGATCTGCGGCTCTCCGATGAAGAACCGCAGGAGATCCACGTAGGAGGCGATGCCTTCGATGCGTCCGTGCGCGTCGACGACCGGAACGGCACCCACACGCTCCCCGATGAAGATGCGCGCGAGCTCGTCGATCGAGGCCGTCGGCGCGACCGTGACCGGATGCGCGGTCATCGCGTGCGCGACGGTGAGGTCCGCGAAGTCGACGTCGTCGCTGTCGGCGAGCGCGCGGACCGGGTCGCCGAGGACGACGCGGACGTCACGATCGGTGACGATGCCGACGACGGCGCCGTTCGCGTCGACGACGGGGATGTGGCGGACGTCCTCGCGCACCATCTGGAGCACGATGTCGAAGAGCGCCTGCTCGGGTCGGCAGCAAATGGGGTCGGGCGTCATGATGTCCGAGACCCGCGCCGCGTGCCCGCGACCCTCTCGCGCATTTCTGCGCCCGCGCTCGGCGAGGATGTCCGACGCCGTGAGGATCCCGACGAGCTCGTCGTTCTCGACGACCGGCAAGCAATGGATGTGCTCGGACACCATGAAGTCGGATGCGTCGCTCACGTCGTCGTCGGGGTGCACGGTCTTCACCGGCGACTTCATCGCGTGGAAGACCGAGTGCCGGAGGTACTCATCGAGGCTCTCACCTTTGCCTCGCTGCGGCAGGAAGTCCTGCGAGCTGAGGATCCCGACGAGGCGATCGCCCTCGACGACGGGGAGGTGACGAATGTTCGACCAGAGCATGAGCTGCATCGCGAAGGCGAGATCCTCGTGCACCCCCACGGTCGTGAGCTTGGACGTCATGATGCTGCGCACGCGCGCGGGCGCAGCCCAGCTCCTTGTCGCTTTGTGAGTCGTGACCACGACACCTCCCTGCGCGCTCGGCGCGTGCGGACCAGGCGCTGCAACGCATGTGCCGGTCGCGCCCGCGGAACACGCGTTGCAGCCGTACTCGGCAGGGTCCTCGCCTCGCGAGGCCCGCGAGCGAGCGGCCGCGCGCCAGGCGCTGAGCCTCCGAGCGAGCCGCACGGTGAAGAGTCCCCGATCCGCGAGGTACAGGCATGCGCACGATCGTCGCTGCGGTCGACGGGACCGAACACGCGCCCGTGGTGGCGAGCGCCGCCGCGGAGCTCGCATCCCAGAATGGAGCCACGCTCGTGCTGCTGCGGGTGGTCGCCCCGCAGCTCGGGCTGCCGTCGCACGTGCTCACGGCAGGCTCGGTGGAGCCGACCGTGTCCGTCGCCATCGATGAGGCGCGCCGAGCGCTCGCACGCCTGCAACGGGAGCTGCCTCCCTCGGTCCGCGTCGTGCTCGAGGTCGGGGTCGGCACACCGTGGCGCGAGATCTGTCGTGTGGCGAATTTGCTCGGTGCGGAGCTACTCGTGCTCGGCGCGCACGGCTACAGCCCGCTCGAGCGCATGCTCGGAACGACCGCGGCGTCGGTGGTGAATCACGCGCCGTGCTCCGTGTTGCTCGCCCGCACCCGCTCGATCTTCGAGTCCTCGAACTGACGGCGCGCTGCGCGACGAACATCACCGACGCGCTCGCGCCGCGTGTTCGCGACGTGAGCCGCGAGACGCGACGCTCGATCGCGCGAAGTGCTCCTCGCGACGACGGCGAACGCTCGAGACGCGGACGAACGAGCGAGACGCGGACGAACGAGCGAGACGCGGACGAACGAGCGAGACGCGGACGAACGAGCGAGACGAGCGAGACGAGCGATCCAGACACGACGCACGCGCGAGCTCTCGGAGCGTGCACGATTTTCACGCTGAAGCGCGCGCACTTTGCACGCTCGCTCACGTCGCGCTCTCCGACGTCGACCGCGATCGCGTGAGAGATGCGGCTCTTGTTGCGTGGATGTGCGCGTGCGATTCACGCAGCTCTCGCGGCGTCGCGCGCACTTTCGAGCAAGACGCACACCAGCGAGCGACGAAGTCGCAGCGCATCGAGCATGTGCCTCGCGCGAGTTGGCACGCCACTTGAAGAAGGCCACGCCCATACCGCGCCAACTTTGGCGCCCATGCCTCGCGCATCGCGCGAGCCGGAGGTACTCATGGCCACGAAGAAAGCTGCGAAGAAAGCAACCGCGAAGCCCAAGGCGAAGAAGGCGACCAAGAAGGCCGCCAAGAAGGCGCCTGCGAAGAAGGGCTGAGTCTCTCCGCTACGGCGGGGACTCGATGCGCGGCGGGTGCTTCGGCTCCCTGCCGCGTTTTTCATTTTGTGGCCGCGAACAGCGTCGATCCGCGCGCGGCCCTCGCGGCAAGCGCCCTCTTTTGCGTGGCGGCGCGTTGATGGGCCACGTTACCTTCGTCGTCGTGAAAGCACCGACGAAGCAACGGACCCAGCCTAGAACCCGCACGATGCACGCGAGCGCGTGGTCGACGATCGCGCTCGCGGGGGCGATCGTCGCGTGCTCTGCGGGCGGGGAGGGCGACGCGGTCGGGTCGTCGACGTCGGCGTCGGCTGGCGGCACCGCGAGCGCGGGCGGGGCCGGCGGTGCATCGACGACGACCGCGGTCGCCGGCACGGGCGGCGGCGCCTCGACCGCGAGCGCGGGAGGCTCGCAAGGTTCGAGCTGCGCGCCGATCGACGGGGTCGTGGTCGCGGTGGACGAGCTCTTCCTCGGCGAGCGCACGTTTCAGGGCGTGAAGACCGCGGCTGCGTGGGGGGAGTTCGGCTTCGACGTCGACGGCGTGACGACGACGAACGATTTTTCGGCGCACTGCCTGCCGTACACGGGCGGCACGACCGCGGCATTCTCGGACGGCAAGCTCGGTCGCGACAACTCCTTCGGCAAGAACGTGAGGCCGCTGCTGGAGTCGCTGGTCCCGAGCCTCGATGCACAGGCGAACGAGTCGATCGCCTCGGGCGCCTTCACGATGGTGCTGCGGTTCGACGGGCTCGGCGCCGAAGCCGACAAGGCGAAGCTCGTCACCAAGGTGTATGGCGGCGCGCCGCTCGGGAGCATCCCGTTCTGGAACGGCATGGACTGTTGGCCGATCGCCTACGAAGACCTCGAAGACCCCAAGGACAACGGCAGCGCGAAGACCGTGTTCGCGAACGCGACCTTGACGAAGAACGTCTGGGAGTCGAACGGCACCGCGACCGTGACCCTGCCGCTCAACATCCTCGGGCAGTCGCTGCCGATCATCGTGTACGGGGCACGCATGCAGGTCGAGCTCAACGCCAGCCACCAGGGCGGCGCGTTCGGACAGCTCGGCGGCTACGTGAAGACCGAAGAGTTCGTCGAGGCAGTTCGCGACACGGCGGGGGCGATTGACCCGAGCTACTGCGCGCTCCTCACTTCGCTGGTCGAAGACCTCCGGCAGACCTCGGACATCCTCGACGACGGCACGCAGGATCCGGCGAAGACCTGCAACGCGATCAGCATCGGGATCGGGTTCACGGTCCTCGAGGTCGACTTCGGCGCCGTCGCGAGCCCGATCGGGATCCCCGCGAACCCCTGCCCCTGAGCGAGGGCGGTCGGAATCCCCGCGAACCCCTGCCCCTCCGCGAGGCCGCTCGGCATTCGCGCTAGAGCTCGGCGCACCCGGCGCAACCCGCCGCGGGATACCCCGCGTGCTCGAGCTGCAGCGTCACGTGCTCGATGCGAAAGCGCTCGCGCACGAGGCCGGTCAGCCCCGCGAGCACGCCCTGCTGTTCGTCGCCGGTCGAGCCGGTGACGACGTGGGCCGAGAGGCAGACGAGCCCGCTCGTGATCGTCCACACGTGAAGATCGTGCACACCCGCGACCGCCGGGAACGCCGCCATCGCAAGGCGCACCTCATCGACGTCGACGTGCTTTGGCGCATGCTCCATGAGCACGGCGAGCGCCTCTTGGAGCAGGCCCCACGCCGATCGGACGACGAGCAGGGCGATGAGCACGGACGCGATCGGATCGGCCCAGCTGAACCCGAACGCCCAGACGAGCGCGCCGGAGAGCATCGCACCGAGGCTGCCGAGCGCGTCGCTCACGACGTGAAGCCACGCGCCGTGGACATTGAGGCTCTCGCGGCGGCCGCGGTTCAAGATCGCGAGCGCGACGAGATTCATCGCGAGCCCGCCCGCCGCGACGGCGAGCAAGAGCGGCCCCTCCACGTGTGTCGGGTGGAAGAGACGCTCTAGCGCGCTCACGCAGATCAAGATCGAGATCGCGAGGAGCGCGGCGCCGTTCGCGAGGGCCGCCAGGATCTCGGTGCGCAGGAACCCGAAGGTGCGATGAGCGCTCGGCGGCCGGCGGGCGATCCACATCGCGAAGAGCGCGAGCCCGAGCGCGCCCGCGTCCGAGAGCATGTGACCTGCGTCGGCGAGCAGCGCGAGCGAGCCCGAGGCCACGCCGCCCGCGACCTCCGCCGCCATATACGACAGCGTCAGCGCGAGGGCGATCCCCATCCGCCGGCGATTGCGATCGCGCGCTTCGTGCCCGTGACCCTGCGCGTGCCCGTGACCATCCGCGTGGCCATGACCATGAGCGTGGCCGTGCGCGTGGCCCATCACTCGTAGGCTGGCGCGGAGACCGCCCGTGCGTCAAGGCGAAGCGCCGCGCCCGAGGCCGCTCGGACAAGCGACGCCGGTGCCGCCGAGC
>SYFR01000539.1 GCA_005800325.1 Myxococcales bacterium
CGGCCAGGACTTCGCGGTGACGCGCGAGCGGATCCGGCAGATCGAGGCCAAGGCCCTGCGCAAGCTGCGGCACCCGAGCCGCAGCAAGCAGCTCAAGAGCTTCATCGACACGTGATGCTGCCCGGCGCGTCGGGTGAACCGGCGCGCGCGGCGGCGGCGCCGTTGCGGGCGCGGCTGCGACCTCTTGCGGTGGCGGGCGCGCGACTCCTTGGGGTCGTTGGGCTCTTTGGGCTCGTCGCCGTGGGCTGCGGCGGCGAGCGCGCGCTCACCGAGAGCGACTGCGCGGCAGCACGCTCGCGGGTAGAGCGCGCGTGGAATCGCGACGCCGTCGCCGCCGAGCGACCGAGCTCGGGCGAGCGGCACATGCGCTTCATCGGCGACGAGGAGCGGCGCATCGGCGAACGGTTTCACGCACGCTGCACTGCGCTCGTCGGCAAGAAGCTCGCGGTGGCGGAGCTCGCGTGCCTGACCGAAGCTGAGAGCATCGAGCAAGTCGACGCGTGCCAGCGCAGGCGCTAGTTCTCGGCCCCAATGCCGTTTTCGGGCCGAGAATGCGCGTCACGGGCATTCGTGCATGAGCCGCAGCGCGACCTCGTCGGCGAGGACGTCGCCGGCGTCGTCGACGAAGGGCTCGCCCGCGGGAAGGGTGAGCTCGACGCGCAGATCGAGGAGATCGGGCGCGCCGGTGCCGGGGTGCACCTCGCCGTCGTGGTAGGGGTTCGCGAGCTTGCCGGCGAGAAGATCGATGGCGACGCTGGCGCTCTCGTTGTTGAGCACGCCGTCGACGAAGAGCCGGACGGTGCCGCACGCGGAGCCGCCGGTGCAGGCGAGCGGCGGGCGCAGCGACACGTTCTCGACCGCGACGAGGAGCGGGACGCGCGCGGCGACGTCGATGCCGATCGCGCGGCACTCGGGCGCGGCGTCGCCGGCGGGGCTCACGAAGGCGATCGACGCGGGGCCCGAAGCGACGGCACCGGTCGTACCCGTCGCGCCGTCGTCGCAACCGCTGGCGGAGAGCGCGAGCGCGAGCGCTGGGAGTAGGCCGAGGAGGGGGCGCGCGCCGAGCTTGGCCTCGCTACGAAGGGACGCGACGCGATGGCCCATGGCGCGGGCGACCCTCACACATTCGGCGCGGAGGTTCGAGCGGGATCGTCCTCGGCTCAGGCGGGCTCGTCCTCGGCTCGCGCGGCAATCGGCGGGCACGTCATGGGGAGGCATTTCGTTGACAAACAGCGCGCCGCGCGCCAGGGTTCACCGCGTGAACCGGAAGGAGCGGATCGAGGCGCAGCTCGTTGCGACATTCGCGCCGGTGGATCTCGCGATCGTCGACGAGAGCCATCGCCACGGCGGCGGCGCCGGCGCCGAGTCCCACTACAACGTAGTCGTCGTGAGCGAGGCCTTCGCCGGGCTCGGGCGCATCGAGCGGCATCGCGCCGTTCATGTGGCGCTCGACGCCGAGCTCAACCGCGGGCTTCATGCGCTGACCTTGACCCTGCGAACGGAAATCGAGCACACGCAGTCGGCGGGCGCGGCGCTTCGCTCGCCCGGATGCGCGAGCAGCAACAAGGTGGCGTCATGACGCGAAATATCGTGCAAAACGCGGTGCGCGGCGCAGAGATGCGGCGCGGCGTGCCGAAGGGACTCGCGAGTTTTCTCCTCACGGCGGTGCTGATCGGTTGCGGCGCCCCCGCGATCCCGGCCGCCGCGCCGCGAACGGTGCTCTCGCTCGGGAAGCTCGACTGCGCGGGCTGCGGCGAGGACCTTGCGTCGAAGCTCGGCAAGCATCCCGGGGTCTACCAGGCGACGTTCGACAAGGTGCGCTCCGAGGTCACGGTCGTGGCGCTGCCGAGCGTCGACGTGCTCACCTCGGCCCGCAAATACGCCGAGGGCGAGGAGTTCGTGCTGGAGCTCGGCGCGGGCAAGGGCTCGTACTTGCCGTGGGCCAAGGCGCCCGAGGGCGCCGACGTGGCGGTCCTCGCGACCCATGGCGAAGATGTGCCGGAGCTCGCCCCGCACCTCGCGCTCGGAAAGGTGACGGTGGTCGATTTCGCCGCCGCGTGGTGCGAGCCGTGTCGTAACGTGGATGCGCACCTCATGGAGGTCGTCGGCAAGCGCAAGGACGTCGCGTACCGCAAGCTCGACATCGGCGACTGGGACACGCCGCTCGCGCAGCGGTACCTGAAAGGCGTGCCGTCGCTTCCGTACGTGCTCGTCTTCGGCAAGGACACGAAGAGGGTCGCCGAGATCAAGGGGCTCGACCTCGCGCGCCTCGACGCCGCGATCGAGGAGGCGGCGCGATGAGGATGGTGCTGCTCGCGCTCGTGCCGTTCGCGGTCGCGTGGCCGTCCATCAGCTACGGCGAGGCCTGAGCGGCCTGAAGCAATCCGAACCTGCCGGTCGGCGGGTCTGCCATTCGCGCCGTCGAGCCAGGGCGCCTGTCGTTGCGCTTGTCGACCTCGCTCGTCGACGCGAAGACGGAGCACGTCGCCGAGTGCCCCGATCTCGGCCCGGAGTGCGCCCTGCCGGTGGCGCCGGTGCCGTTCAATCACCACATCGAGCAGACCATGGCCGAGGTCGCCCTCGACGCCTCGTACGGCGTCTTGCCGTGGCTCGCGGCCGAGGTGCGCCTCCCGCTGCGCATCGTCGATGTGCGCCCGACCTACAGCGAGCTCGACGGCGCGCCGAAGCTCTTGCCCGACGACATTCACCATCACGATGAGACGCTCGTGGGCCCGGGCGATCCGTGGCTCGTCGGTCGCGTCGCCTCGACCTTCGGCGCGCTGGTCGCTGGCGCCAGGTTCGGCGTGACGCTGCCCATCGGCCGCACCGAGCCCGATCCGTACGAGCTCGGGCGCCGCGGCGAAACCCACGAGCACCTGCAGTTCGGCACGGGCACCGTGGTGCCGATCGTGGGCGGCGGGCTGTCGTACACGATCGACACGGTGGCGCCGGTCAGCTTGGGCCTCGGGGCGCTCGGGCTCTTCAGCCTCTACGAAAACGAAGAGGGTTACCGCGCGCCGTCGCGCACCTTCCTGAGCTCCTCGGTCGCCGTCGACCTCTTGGGTGGCAAGGTGCGGCCGAGCCTGTCTCTCGACTGGTCGCGCGAGAGCGAAGAGCTGTGGCACGGCGGCATGGGGGACGAGGGACCGACCGCGCGGAGCGAGCTCATCGCCGGCGCTAGGGTGGCGTGGCGCTTCTACGCGCCGTGGACCGTGGAGGCCGGCGTGCGGCGCCGCGTCGCGCGCTTCACGGATGCTGCGTCGTTCGACTATCCGGCGCTCTTCCAGCTCTCGGTCGCGACCCACTTCGACGTCGGCCCCGCCGTGAGCAGCGAGGCACCGGGCGCCGCGCATCATGCGCGCGCGAGCTGGTAGACCGGTCTCGGGCGGCACGGCTCAGTCGCACAAGCGCGCGAGCTCTTAGCGGCGCGGGTCGGTCGCTCTGCGCTCGAGCTGGTAGCGGCACGGGTGCGCGCCCGTGACGTCGATGGTGATGCGGCGCGGGCCGAAGCGAACGACGGCGCTCGCTGCCGCGGGGGTGCCGGGCGCGTCGTCGTCGACGTTCTCGATGAGGCTCTGGACGGTCACGTAGGGGATCCCGCCGATGAGATCGAAGTGGTTCCAGTGGAGGTGCCCGTTGACCACGAGCGCCACCTTCGCCGACGCCTCGAAGAGCCCTCGCAGCGTCTTGCGCTGCTTGACGAGCGCGAGCTGCGGCGCCCTCGAAAACCAGCGATTTTGTCGCAGATCTTGCTCGGAAGCGCTGTGGTGCATGAGCACGACCGTCGGCAACTCGGTGGCCGCGAGATCCGCGGTGAGCCATGCGAGCTGGGACTCATCGATGCTGACGTCGACGTCCTTCGCCTCATGCGTGTAGAGGCACACGAGGTGAACGCCGTTCATGTCGAAGCTGCGGTAGAGCGGGCCCTCGGGCGCGAGGCCCCACGCGCTCCGCAGGTGGCTCGCGTCGAGGTGCACGACGTCGTGGTTGCCGGCGAGGTTCACGACTGGGGCGGCCGAGCCAGCGAGCAGCCGCATGCACTCGGCGTAGCGCTCGCCGTCGAGCTCGGGCGACTCGTCCTCGAGCGCGTCGCCGAGATTCACGCACAGATCGGGGCGCACCTCGTCGCGCATGCGCGCGGCGAATGCCTGCGTGAGCTCGGCGGCGCGGTGCGTGAGCTTGCGGAGCCTGCCGCCGAAGGTGGCGGCTGGGCCGAAGTGCAGATCGGTGACGATGCCGAGCGTCAGCATGGCGGGACGGCGCTCAGAGGCGCGCGAAGAGGGCGCGCGGCCGCGTGAGATGCAGGTATCCGAGGTCGCTCAGCGTGCTGCCCTTGCCGCTGTCTTTGGTGCCGGTCCAGGGGAGGGCAGGGTCGAGCACGTCACAGGCGTTGACGTAGACGGTGCCCACCTCGAGGCGCGCGCCGAGCTCGAAGGCGCGGTCGCGATCGGCCGTCCACAGTGACGCGGTGAGGCCGAGGTCGCTGTCGTTGATGAGGGCGACGGCCTGTTCGTCGGAGTCGACGGCCATGACCGCGACGATGGGGCCGAAGGACTCGGTGCGCATCACATCCATGCGGTGGTGGACGTCGACGAGGAGGGTCGGCTCGAAGAAGCGGCCGTGCCCATCGACGGTCGTGGGGCGCCCACCGCAGAGGACGCGGGCCCCGTCGCGCTCGGCCTCGCGAACCTGGCGCTCGAGAAACTGCGGAGCCTGCGGCTGCGCGAGCGGCCCGAGATAGACGTCCGTGCGCGGGTCGCCCATCGTGAATTTCGCGAGCTCGGCGCGAGCGGCCTCGACGAAGGCGTCGTAGCGATCGCGGTGCACGTAGATGCGCTCGACCGCGCAGCAGCTCTGGCCGGCGTTGTAGCAGGCTCCGTCTACGAGCGCGGCGGCGGTGGACTCAGGGTCGGCGTCGGCGCGCACGTAGGCCGCGTCCTTGCCGCCGAGCTCGAGGCCGACGTCGATGAAGCGATGCGCCGCCGCGTTCGTATAGACCGCGCGACCGCCTTGCACCGAGCCCGTGAAGCAAACGTGGGCGACGCGCGGGTCGCGCACGATCCGCGCGACAGAGTCGTGATCGGCGTGCAGGTACGTGACGAGGCCAGAGGGGGCGCCGGCACGCTCGAACGCCGCGGCGAAGTGCTCGCCTACGAGGGGGCTTCGCGGCGAGTGTTTGAGGAGCACCGAGTTGCCCGCGATGACGGCCGGCACGACGGCGTTCACGGCAGTGAGCAGGGGATAGTTCCAGGCCGGCAGATCGAGCACGACGCCATGCGGGACGCGCTCGATGCGACGCACTACGTTCGGTGGCGAGGGGAGCTCGCGTGGGGCGAGGCACTCGGGCGCGATCTTCGCCATGTGGCGCGAGCGGGCCGCCATGGTCGAGAGCTCGCGACGCGCCTGTGCGATGGGCTTGCCCATCATGCGCGTGACGTCGGCGACGATGGCCTCCGCGTGGGCCTCGAGCTCGGCGATCGCGCGCTCCACGAGGGCGATCCGGCTCGCCAGCGCGACACCGGCCCACGCGCGGGAAGCGGCGTGAGTCCTCGCGACGGCGAGCTCGACGGCGTTCGCATCCGCGAGCGGAAGGCGTGAGGCCTCGGTCAGGAGGAAGGGGTCATCGACGACGAGCTCCAGCATCGCGCGCAGCATACTCTGGGCGAGCGCGTCCACGGGGGGCGCTGAGGGGCCGAGCCGGGGCCGGCCGTGCGGCAAAGCCCGCAGGCTCGTTGGCCGGCGCGCTTGGTGGCCGGCGCGCTTGGTGGCCGTCGCGCTTGCTGGCCGGCGCGCTTGCTGGCCGGCGCGCTTGCTGGCCGGCGTGGGCGATTTTCGGTCCGGACGACGAGAATGTTGGGCACCGCCGGCGGCGTAGGTAAGATTCGCGCACGCATGCGAGCCGTTGCGGCGGGCGTCACGGACGTCGGAAGAGAGCGGGACCACAACGAGGACCGGTTCGTCCTGGTCCCCGAGTGTGAGGTGTTCGTCGTCGCCGACGGCATGGGCGGACACCAGTGCGGCGAAGTCGCGAGCCGGATGGCCGCGTCGATCATCGCGAGCTACTTTCGTTCGGAGCGCGACAACGAAGGCGCCTCGAAGCCGACCCCCGAGGTGCTCGAGGCGAGCCTGCTCGAGGCGAACAAGCGCATCCACCGGCGGGCGACGAGCTCGCCGACTCACCGCGGCATGGGCACCACGGTCGTCGCGGCGGCCTTCGATCGCACCGAAAAACTCGTGCATCTCGCGCACGCGGGCGACAGCCGCTGCTACCGCCTTCGCGACGGCGCGCTCGAGCAGCTCACGCACGACCACTCGCTCATCGAAGAGGCGCTACGGGCGCGTCCCGACATCAGCCGCAGCGAGCTCGCCTACCTGCCGTCCAACGTCATCACGCGCGCGCTCGGCGTCGAATCCAAGGTCGAGGTCGAGCTCACTCACGAGGAGGCGATGCCCGGCGACGTGCTGCTCCTTTGCACGGACGGCCTGCATGGCTTCGTCACGGACGAGCGGCTGGCCGAGATCATGCGCGCCACGCCGATCCTCACCGAGGCCTGCTCCGCGCTCGTCGCCGAGGCGAACAAGAACGGCGGCGGCGACAACATCACCGCCGTCCTGGTACGCATCGAACCGGGCGACGAGCCCTGGGCCGTGGCTGGCTCGGTGCCGCCAGCCCCGAGGACGAGCGCGATCCCGCCCGGCAGTGAGAGCGCGGCTGCGGGCGACGATGCGTCGGAGAGCGGTGCGCAGGTCGTGGACGACACCGCGAGGCTCCCGGCCGTGCTCGATCCGGACGCGGTGTTGCGCGCGCCACGTGCCCCTCGGCTCGGCCAAGAAGGGGCAGCGCGTGAGCCTTCGCCTGGCGCGGCCGACGACGACGAAGACGATCTCTGATCTCGGGCGTCGATCGCGCGTCGCGGTCGAGCGAGCCCGCTACTTCGGCGTCGCGGCCTTCGGGCTGGGGTTCGCCTCGATCGGTTTGGGAGCTTCCGTCTTCGCGGCGTCCTTCTTCGCGGCGTCCTTCTTCGGGGCGTCCTTCGGTGCGTCTTTCGCTGCGCTCGTCTTCGGCGTGCTGGTCTTCGGCGTGCTGGTCTTCGGCGCGGTCTTCGGGGCGTCCTTCGGCGCGTCCTTGTCGTCCGCGGCGGGCGTCTGCGCGTTGTAGAGCTGAATGACGCGGTCGGTGACGTCGAGATCGCTGCGGAAATACGGGGCCGCCTCGCGATTCAGCACGACGTCGTAGCCCTCCTTGGCGGCGAGTCCCCGGACGAGCTGGTTCAGCTTCGTGAGGATCGGCACCATGAGATCGTTCTCACGCTGCGCAATTTCACGGCGCATCGCGGCGCCCGCTGCCTGCAGCTCGAGCGCGCTCTTCTCGAGCGCTGCGTACTTCTTGCGAAGCTCGGCTTCAGGAGTCTTGCCGTCCTTGGCGAGCCTCTCGAGCTCGGCCTTGCTCGCCGCGACGCTCTTTTCCTTGTTGTCGAACTCGGTCCCGCGGGTGTCGACGAGCTCTTGCAAGCGGCTCTTCATGCGGAGCCCATCCTCGGTGTCTGCGAGGGCGCGGCGCATGTCGATGACGGCGAGCCGCAGCTCGGCGCGGGCCTCTTGGGCCCAGGTTGCGAGCGCGGCCACAGCAACGCCGGCGATGAAGAGCAGGCGCCAGAGAGCAGTCGCGGTTCTGCGTCGTGTCGACATGCGACGGGATTAGCGACGTCGGGCGACACCGTCAAGGAAGGAGGCCGCGCCAATCCTGCGGGCCCATCGCCCGCTCGCGCCGCCTCAGCCTTGCGGAGTCGAGGCCCCGGGGGGCGGGCTCGAGGGCGCGAGACGCAGGCCGAGGCGAACATACGCGTAGTGCAAGAGGCGCGCGACCTCGTGGTTGCGCGTCGAGAAGGCGTGGGCAATCTCCGCGGCGCGGATGGAGGCGACGCGCGTCTCGAGTGCCGAGAACGCCGTGCGCAGCGCCTCGTCCGCCTCCGCCGTATGCCCGAGCGCGACCAGCGCCTCGTAGTGGACGAGGCGAATGGCCTCCTCGGATTCCTCGAGCGGCCCCTCGGCGAGCAGTCGGTGTGCCTCGCTCGCGGCGCGGAGGGCCGCAGGAAAGTCGCCGCGGGCGGAGTCGACGAGCGCGCGACAGAGGTGCGCCGCGGCCAAGAGGCCGAGCTGCTGCGTCGACGCTCCGAGCAGGCTCGTCGCGATCGCGTCCGCGCGCCAGATGTCCGCAGGCTGCCCGCGCCAGCAGAGCATCATGCAGGTGTAGACGCGGGCGAAAATGGCGAGGCGGATCCCGCCGCACTCGTCCGCCATACGAATGGACTCTTCCTCGTGCTCGATGCCGCGGTCGAGATCTCCGAGCCTGGCGCGCGAGCTGCCGAGGTTGTGCAGCGCGGACGCCTCGAGCAGCCGAAGGCGATAGCTTCTTACGTCGGCGAGGGCCCGCACCAGCAGCGTCTCGGCCTCCTCGTACATGCCGAGGTAGTTGAGCGTGGAGGCCGTGTTGATCCGGGCGCGGCTCGCGAGATGAACGTCGCCGGCGTTGTCGGCGAGCGTCATGAGGTCGCGCCCGATGGGGATCGCGTCTGCCGGAGCGCCCGCGTTCATCTGTGCGAAGAGCCTCGCGTCGAGCGCACGCAGCATGGCGGTGGTGCCGGCGTGCCCGGCCTCGCGCGCACAACGTACGGCATCTTCGGAGACGCGAAGCGCGACGCTCGGCTGTCCGAGATCGATGAGCACCCGGACCCGCGCGGACAGGAGCAGCGCGCGCTGTTGCGGCAGGAGCGCGACGCCGCGATCCGCGGAAAGCGCGGCGGCGAGACGTGACTCCGCCTCGGCCGTGCGGCCGGCGACGATGAGCGAGCCGGCTGCGAGCCACTGCGCGTCGACCCACGTGTCGCTCGAAGGCGGCGCGAGCTTGCAGGCCTCGTCGGCGGCGGCGATGGCGTCGGTGAGGCGGGCGCGGCGCGAGTGGACGAGCGCTTGGGTCGCAAAGAGCTGCGCGCGCTCGAGGCCCGTCGCGCCGCACGCGATCGCTCGGCCGGCGAGCTCGAGGGCGGCGTCCATGTGGCCGGCGCTCGCGATCGCGACATGCGCCGCGCGGGCATAGAGGTGCGCCGCGCGTGGCGGATCTCCGCCGAGCTGGAAGTGAAAGGCCATGAGGCCGTAGTCCGTGCTGCCCGCGCTCTCGTGCCAGACGGCCGCGGCGAGATGCAGACTCTGCCGATCTTCGTCGAGCAGCGACGCGTGCGCCGCATCGCGCACCATCGCCTGACGAAACATCCACTCCGATTGACCGGCGATGCGCGAGCTCTGCTCGTGGTGGATGAGCTCTTCTCGCTCTGCGGCGAGCAGGTCGGCCTCGACGTCGCGGCCCAAGATCGTCGCCACGCCGGCGGTCCAGAACACGTGGCCGAAGACCGTCGCCGCGCGCAGCGTCTCTTGCAGGTCCGGCGCGAGCCTGTCGAAGCGCCGCTGGACGAGCTCGAGCACGGTCAGCGGAAGCTCGCCGCGCCCTTCGGCCGCGGAGCGCACGAGCTCCTCGAGAACGAACGGGTTGCCTGCGGCGCGGCGTAGGATCTCCTGGCGGCGCTGGGCATCGAGCGTCGGAAGCGCCGTGGCGATGATGCGCTCGGCGGCAGGGGTCGCGAGCGGTGGCAGCGTGAGACGGAGCGTGCGGTTCGGGTGCGGCTTGGCCTCTTGCGTGGTGGTCGCGGCCGGCGTCCACAAAGTTGGGCGCTCGCGCTCGACCTCGGGCAGCGCGAAGCCGTACACGACGAAGCGAAGATCGCCGCAGCCGAGCAGCCAGTCGACGAGCTCGAGGCTGGCGTCGTCGCACTCGTGGGTGTTCTCGATGAAGAGCACCTGCGGGATGCGGCCCGACTGCGTCCGAACGAAGGCCTCGAGGGCCATGCGCACGCGCGACTGCATGATCTGGACGTTGGCGCGCGCCGAGCGCAGCGCCTCGTCGTGCTCGTCCGGGAACGGCACGCCGACGAGCTCTCCGTGAAACGGCGCCAGGAAATGCAGGCTGCGCGGCATGCGCGCCATCACGTATTGCTCGACGAGCGCGATCTGCTCGGTGGGGCGCGCGCCGTCTTGAACGCCCATCCTCTCGCGCAGCGCGACGCCGACGGCACAGCTCGTAGGTCCCTTGCCGCGGCACGTGAGCACCTCGGGCGGCACCTGCGCGAGCGCCAAGCGCTGACTCAGCTCGCCACGCACGCGGCTCTTGCCGATCCCCGGCGCGCCGAGGACGAGCGCCGCGCGCGGAAACGAGTCGCGGGTCGTCTCGTCGTACACGTTCTGCAGCGTGGCGAGCTCGCGCTCGCGGCCGAGCGTCGGGGTCACTACGCCGAGCAGCTTGCACGGCGCCTGGTCGCGTGGATCCTCGCGTACGAGGCGCGCGCCGTGGGTGTCGCGCACGACCTCGAACGTCGTCTCGAGGGCGGCGGCGGCGTGCATATCGAGCCGGATGTTGCCGGGTTGGGCGCGCTCCATCTGCGTGGCCGCGCGGTCGAGCGCCTCTCCGGCGAGGTTCGAGCGCGCCGTCACGGCGTGGCCGTTTGCGACCACGATGCGCGCGGTCGGGAAGTCGGCGAGGATCTGCAGCGCGGTGCGGGCGGCGCGGATCACCTCGTCGCCGCGCGAGCGCTCGACGCCGAACACGGCGGCGGCTTGACCGCTCGCGATGCGCTCGATGCGCACGTCATCGCCGGTGATGTGCGTGAGATCGGAGCTGATGGTCTCTTCGCCGGTCGTGACGTTGAGGTCGTAGAGCAGGCAGGTGACGACGCGCCGAAACGACAACCCCGGGCGTGTCGGCCGGCCGCCGAGTCCCGACGAGGTTCCGGTGCCGGTGTTTTCGTCCGAGCCCGTAGGACGCGGCCGCACTTGCGAGCGAGAGCGCTCGGCCTCGGGAGGGTCGTTGCCGAGCTGGCCGACGCGTGCCAAGGCGCGCGCCAGATCCCCCGCGTGCGGGTAGCGCGCCTCGCGGTTGCGTGAGATGGCGCACGAGACGACCTCGTCGAGCGTCGCCGGAATGTCGAACCGCAGCGCCGCGGGGCGCGGCGGATCCTCGAGCACGAGGCGGCCGAGCAGCGCGATGACGTGCTCGCTCTCGAACACGCTGCGCCCAGTGAGCAGCCGAAACAGCATCGAGCCGAGCGAGTAGACGTCGGCCCGAGCGTCCACGTCTCCGCCGCGCGCCTGCTCGGGCGACATGTAGTGCGGCGTCCCCACGATCATGCCGGGCGAGGTCTTGAACCCGTCGAACTCGGCGGGCTTCACGACGCCGAAGTCGATGAGCTTCACGGCCGTCCCGCGGCCCTTCACGAGGTAGATGTTCTGGAGCTTGAGGTCGCGGTGCACGATGCCGCGCGCATGCACGGTGGAGACCGCTTGCGCCGCGCGCCGCACGACCTCGACGGCGTCGCGTATGCCGAGCGGTTGCCGCCGGGTGCGCTGCGACAGGTCCTCCCCGTCGAGCCACTCCATCGCGAGGAACGGCCGCCCGTCGGACCAGGTCCCGTGTGCCACGTACTCGACGATGTTCGGGTGGCGCAGATCCGCGAGCGCGTCGATCTCCCGCCGGAAGCGAGTCCGGTCCTCTTCTCCGGTGCCGCTTCGCAGGAGCTTCACCGCGACGTCTTGTCCCGTCGCGCGGTCGACCGCTTTGTAAATCTCGCCCGCCGCGCCGCCGCCGATGCGCTTATCGACGACGAACCTCTCCTCCGCGGCTCTCGGATCTACCACGTGCACCCGTGCGGCCTGCGCCGCCAGTCGCAACGCTACCACGCGGAACTACTGCGCCGAGCGCGATTGTGCGCCCAGCGCGGCCAGCTCACGGCCAGCTCAGGGCCGGCCCTGCTCTACTTGCCGTTGCTCGCGACGCTTCATTCGAACGCGACCTTCCAGAGGAGGCCGAGGGCGGCGCTCCCCGCGAGCGTCTTGGCGAGGCCGAGCTTGAACCGAAACATCGCGAGCATGGCGAGCAGCGTGAGCACCAACGACGGCACGTTCACCGTGTTCCAGGCGGGGACGAATAGCCGCGCCGGCCCGAGGTTCTGCTCGTGCACCACCG
>SYFR01000540.1 GCA_005800325.1 Myxococcales bacterium
ATGGACGTCGTGCGCACCAACATCGAGCGCATCGGTGGGACCCTCGACATCCAATCGCGCCGGGGAGTCGGGACGACCTTCAAGGTGCGGCTCCCTCTCACGCTCGCGATCGTGCCGGCGCTGATGGTGCGCTCGGGGGGCATTCGCTACGCGATCCCGCAGGTGAACCTGCTCGAGCTGGTACGCATCGAGGGAGATCGCGTGAAGACCGCCATCGAGCGACTGCATGGCACGCCCGTCTACCGTCTGCGCGAGGCGCTCCTGCCGCTCGTGCATCTCGCGGCCGAGCTCGACGGCACGGCGTCCCTCGAGGACGACGCGGTTCACATCGTGGTGCTCGAGACCGGCGATCGCCCGTTCGGGCTCGTCGTCGACGCGATCCTCGACACCGAGGAGATCGTCGTGAAGCCGCTCGGCAAGCTGTTGTCGACGCTCGGCGTGTACTCCGGGGCGACCATCCTCGGAGACGGTGAGGTCGCGCTCATCCTCGACGCGCCCGGCCTCGCGCGGCGCGCCCGCGTGCTCGGTGAGGGTCGGTCGCAGGCCGCAGCCGAGCTCGACCGTGAGGCGGAGGCTTCGACGCGCGAGCTGCACTCGCTCTTGCTGGTGGCGACCGAGCACGATGGGCGTCTGGCGCTGCCGCTCGCCGACGTGGCGCGGCTCGAGGAGGTCCCGCGCGCCGCGCTCGAGCGCGTAGGCGACGAGCTGGCCGTGCAGTGCCGCGACGAGATCCTCCCGCTCGTCATGGTGTCCGGCGTCCTCGAGGAGCGCAGGCGTGTCCCGCGCGTTCTCGAAGGGCAAGCGCAGGGCGACGACGAGAAACTCTACGTCGTCGTGCACGACACCGGCGCCGAGCGCATCGGGCTCGTCGTCGACCGCATCGTCGACATCGTCGAAGATCCGCTCTCGGTTCGCGGCACGCAGACGCGGGCCGGCACGACGGGGACGGCGGTCATCCAGGGGCGCGTGACGGAGCTGCTCGATGCGCGCGCCCTCATCGCCCTCGCACGCCGCCCGCGGGCTGGCGACGCGAGGGCTGCCGCGCCGAAGGGAGCCGACGCATGAGCGAGATGCGACAGCTGTGTACGTTCTACGTGGACCGCATGTTTCTGGGCGTCCCCGCCCTCGGCGTCCAGGAGGTGCTGCCCGAGCAGCCGATGACGCCGGTGCCGCTCGCGCCGCGCTTCGTAAAGGGACTCATGAATCTCCGCGGGACCATCGTCACGGCGGTGGATCTTCGGGCGCGCTTCGGGATCGGGCCGCGCACGGACGGGAGGCCGCCGACGAACGTCGTCGTCTACAGCGGCGACGAGTCGGTGAGCCTGCTCGTGGACGACGCGGGGGATGTCATCGAGCTGGACGAGGCGACGATGGACGGTCCGCCCGAGACGCTTCCCCGCGCGCTGCGCGAGCTCTTGGTCGGGATCCATAAGCTCGACGGCACGCTCTTGATGGTGCTCGACCGAGAGCGGGCGGTCGCCCCGTGAGCGGACAAAAAGGCTCGGAGCAGGCGAGGAGCGGAGGTCGTGCGGTGGCAGAGAAGCGAGCTTTGATCGTGGGGAGGCGGCGATGACCAAGACTCGTGTTCTCGCCGTGGACGACAGCGTCCCGATGCTGCGGATCCTCGCGAAGGCGATCGGCCGCGATCCGGAGCTCGAGGTGGTCGCCACCGCGGGGACGGGGCGCGAGGCGCTGTTGCGCGTCGTCGAAGTTCGACCGGACGCGATCACGCTCGACGTCGAAATGCCCGAATTGGACGGGCTCGAGACGCTGCTCGCGCTGCGGCGCACCGGGTCGCGCACGCCCGTCGTGATGTTCAGCTCGCTCACCGAGCGCGGCGCCAAGACCACGATCCAGGCGCTGCTCGCGGGCGCCTCCGACTATGTGATGAAGCCCGCGTCCTCGAGCGGGTTCGAGGAGACGGTGGAGCGCGTCCACCGAGAGCTCGCGCCGAGGCTCCGGGCGCTCGTTGGCAAGTCGCCCGCGGGGGCGATGCCGAGCGCGACGCTGTGCACGGGGGCGCGCGGCAAGAGCGGCGCGGCCGAGGGCGCACCAAGTTCGTCCGTCGCGGCGCTCGGAGGCAAGAGCGGGCGCGGCGACGGCGGAGCACGTGTGGAGGTCGTCGCGATCGGAGCCTCGACGGGCGGCCCATCGGCGCTGTCCGTCGCGCTCGGGGCGATGCCGACACCGCCGCGCGTGCCGATCCTCGTGGTGCAGCACATGCCGCCCCTCTTCACGCGGCTGCTCGCCGAGCGCCTCGCGCGTCAGGTCCGCTTTCCGGTGCGCGAGGCCGTGCACGGCGAGCCGCTCGAGCCCGGCGTCGCGTGGCTTGCGCCCGGCGATTATCACCTCGAGGTCGAGCGCCAGGGCGGGCGCGCGCTGGCGGTGCTGCACCAGGGCGCACACGAGAGCTCGTGTCGGCCGGCGGCGAACGTGCTCTTTCGTTCCGTCGCCGCCGCGTACGGCGGGGCAGCGCTCGGCGTCGTCCTGACCGGCATGGGCTCGGACGGGCTGCGGGGGGCCGAGGCGATCCGGAGCGCGGGCGGCAAGGTGCTCGTGCAAGACGAAGCCTCGAGCGTCGTGTGGGGCATGCCCGGCGCGGTCGCTCACGCCGGGCTCGCCGACGAGACGCTCGCTCCGGCGGAGATCGGGCGCGTGCTCGCGCTGCGTGTTTGCGGCGACGCGGGGAGCGCGGAGGTGCGTGTTCGATGACGGCCTCGCCGAGCACGCTCGAGGCCTTGCGCGAGATGGTTCGCCGCGACTCCGGCATCATCTTGTCGGAGGAGCAGGATCACCTCGTCGGTCTTCGACTTCGGCCGCTCGTCGCGAGCTGCAAGCTCAACACCATCGACGAGCTCGTGCGCCTCGCGCACGACGACGGGACGAACGACGTGCGGCGTCTCGTGGTGAGCGCGCTCGCGACCAACGAGACGTCGTTCTTCCGCGATGCGCCCTGCTTTCGCGCACTGCGCGAGGTCGTGGTCCCCGAGCTCGTGCGCGCGCGCTCGGGCGAGCGAAAGCTGCGCGTCTGGTCGGCCGCCTGCTCGAGCGGACAAGAGATCTACAGCGTGGCGATGTTGCTCGCCGACGCCTTCCCCCACGTCATGGGCTGGGACGTCGAGCTCGCCGCGACCGACCTCTGTCGCGAGATGGTGGAGCGCACCAAGAGCGGGACGTACACGCAGCTCGAGGTGAACCGCGGGCTGCCGGTGCGGTACCTCGCGCGCTTCTTCGAGCCGAAGCGCAGCGAGTGGACCCTCCTGCCGGAGCTTCGCGCCAAGGTCAGCGCGAGCGTCCTCAACCTGACGCGGCCGTGGCCGGCGCTGAAGAAGGTCGACCTCGTGCTGCTGCGCAACGTGCTCATCTACTTCGACGACGCGACCAAGCTCGCGATCATGACGCGCCTGCGCAGCGTCCTCGCCCCCGACGGGTTCCTCGTGGTCGGCGCCGCCGAGAGCCCGCGCCAGATCTGCAACTGGTTCGAGGCCGAGGCGATGGCGGGCGGCTTCGTCGCCTATCGCCATCGGCCCGACGCCCACGAGGGCGAGCGCGAACGGAGGATGCGATGACGTTCGAAAAGCAACCGCAGACACGCGAGGACAATGTTTCCATGGCAAACGCAAGCATCGGGGGAGCAGCTGAGTCGGCACCGCGCGCAAGGAAGGGTGCGAGCAAGAACGGACACAGCCGCAACGGCAGCGTGACGAAGAAGGCGCCACTCGAGGACGCGCGCGCGGTGCTAGGGGCCGTGCCGGCCAACGTGCTCATCGCCGACGAGCACTTCGCCATCGTGTTCGCGAGCGGCAAGGCGAGCGCGACGCTCGAGGCGCTCGGCGACGAGCTCGCGGACACCCTCGCGGTCGGGCCGGACGAACTCATCGGCGCGCCGATTACGCTGTTTCACGCCCAGGGCGACCGCGCGCAGCGGGTGCTCAAGCGCCTGACCGGCGGGACGGTGGACTCGCGCATCGAGCTCGGCGCGGTGCCGATGACGACGTGCTTCTCGCGCGTGCGCGATGCGGACGGCGCGACGAGCGGCTACGTGTGCTTCTTCGACACGGCGTCCAAATCGAACGTGCGGCTCGAGCAAGGTCTCGAGCGCGGGGCGACTGCCGTCGGCACCTCGTCGAACGCGCTGCTCACGACGAGCGAGCAGATGGCCGAGAACGCGGCGTCG
>SYFR01000541.1 GCA_005800325.1 Myxococcales bacterium
CGGTCGGCGCGGGCGACGAAGGCCCCTCGACGTGCGGCGGCGCGACGCGGAGCGACGGCCCACCGTCGGGCGGCTCCGCAGCGTCGGGTGACGGCGCAGTTACGGGCGGCGGCGCCGCGTCACCCGCCGGAGCCGGACACCCGGCGAGCGCCGGAACGACGACGAGCGCGAAGCTGAGGCGGAGGCCGCGCATGGCGGAAGATCCTATTGAGCGGCGGCTGGTGCGGCAACCGGCAAAGTGCGGCCCCGTGCCGCCCCGGCGCACCGCGTGAGGCGCGAGCGCCGCCACCCGGGTTAGCCCTCGAGCTGCCGCCTTCGGGGAAGGTACAGTCGAGATTGGCGTGGCTCGAGGTCCAATAAGAGACGTTGATATCGAACACCTTGCAATGCGCGGGATCGAGCCGCCGAGATTCTTCGAGGTGGGCGTCCCGAAAGCACGCGTCGTAAGCCATCGCGTCGCTCCACGGCGTCTGCCGCAGCGTTACCCGCGAGACGCAACCGTGGCGCGACGCACGAGGTGAATCTTGTGACGAGCAGCGTGGCGCGAGCGAACTCGGCGTCGGCGAGCTTGCAATGATGGAACGGGGCATGGTGGCAATTGGCCCCCAGAACGTGCGCTTCGAGCTCCCCACGCTCCATCACGGTCGCGGGCCCGACCATGCGTGGGGTGGCGTGTCAACGTGCTTGAGCGACACGACCACGCCGGCTCGCCGTCCGCCGCACCTCAGCGCAGGAGCTCGAGCGCGGCCCAGGTCGAGAGCGCGGCCACGAGGGGCGCGCCGAGCCACACGCCGAGCACCTTCCCGAGCTCGGTCTGCGGCATGAGCTCGAAGCTCCCCTCCTTCACGCGCGAGACGGCGAGCACGCACGCGGCCTGGAGCTGCACGAGCGACTGCGGGATCCCCTGCGACGATGCGAAGAGCAGCAAGCTGCCGACGACCACGCTCGTGAGCGCGGCAGTCACGGGGCCAAAGGGCACGATCCCCTTGCCCATGGTGTCGGCCGGCCCGCGCACGAGCGCCGCGCCAACGCCGAAGATTGGCGCCACGAGCAAGAGGCCGAGGCTCGCGCTCACGAGCCCCGAGGCCGAGAGCGGCCCCACGATGTTGGCGACGTTGTTCGAGCCGTTGGCGACCGCGACGTAACACCCTCCGCCGATCGCGAGCACGCGCAGCGCGCCCCTGTTCCGCTTGAGCCGCTCGTGCAGGGCGATGTTGCTCGCGCGCAGCGGATAGAGCGCGCGCATCGCGGCGTAGGTGAGCGCGTAGCCGGCGAGCGGCAAGAGCACCCACGCAGGCAAGAGCCGCGCGTAGAGCGTGTGGAGGTTGAGGGTGCCGCGGTGCGCGCCGACGACGACGACCGCGAGCACGGTCACCCACGAGGTCGACTGCGGGATCTTGAGGAGGTTCGCGAGCAGGAGCGCGAGGCCGATCGACACGAGCACGGCGACGGTGACCTCCGGCGTGAAGGCCTCACGCGGCGCGATCGAGGTGCCGAGCGTGTTCGTGACGCGACCGCCGAGCAACACCGCGCCAGCGACGACGCAGGCGCCATACGCCAAGAGGATGCGCTTGCGGCTCGCCATCTCGGCGCCGAGCACGCTCGCGAACGAGGGCGCCACTCCGCTCGCGCCCATGTTGACGGCGAGCAGCGCGGCGGCGACGAAGGCGAGAACGACGGTGAGGCTCACAGAAGAATCACCGGGGATGGGAGGCCGCGCGGAGGCTCCGCCCTGGCCGCGTCAGCGCGCGCGCTCGAGCGCGACGAGCAGCGCCGGCAAGACGAGGAGCGCCGCGATGAGGTTGCTCGTCATACCGACGCTCATGATCGCGCCGAGCAATTTCATCGCGCGGTAGTCCGCGAGCATGAGCGCACCGAAGCCGACGATGGTGGTCGTGGCCGCGATGACCACGGCCGAGCCCGTGCCCTCGATGATGTCGGCCAGCTCGGCGACGCCGCCGCGACGCTCGGCGCTCTGGCGACAGCGCGCCATGACGTGGGTGCCGGCCTCGACGCCCATGCCCATGAGCAGCGGAAACGCGACGATGTTGGCGACGGTGACCGGCAGGTCGCAGAGGGCCATCGTGCCCATCATCACGGCGAAGCCGAGCGCGACCGGCACGAGGCCGAGCAGCGAGTCGCGCAGGCTGCGAAAGCCGATGAAGCAGGTCGCGAGCGCCAGCACCGCCGTGAGCAGGCCCGCCGTGCGAAAGCTCTTCAGGATGTCGTGCTGGAGCGTGTCGACCTCGACCGCGGGGCCGCATGCGTCGGGGTCGACGGCGAACAGCTCGGCGTTGAAGGCCGCAGCCTGGTGCACGTCCCAGATGTTCCCGCCCGGCTGCACGTAGAGGGCGAGCGCCTTCTGATCCTTGCTCGCGAAGCGCGCACGAAACGGGCTCGGAAGATCGCTCGGCTCGTAGCGGCCGCGCTCGGCGACGTTGGCGGCCGTCGTCCACGCGCGCTCGAGCAGATCGGCGACGCTGCGCTCGAGCGAGGCGAGGGCCTCGGAGCCGTCACCGGGCAGGCCCTTCACGGTGGCCGTCAAGTCCTTGAGCGCCGCCTTGACCCGCTCGAGCTCGGTCGTGCCGACTGCCCCCTGGCGCAGCGCGAAGCCGACCTCGTCGAGCGCGTCCGAGAGCGAGTCGAGCTTGCCGAGGACCTCGCCTTTGTTGCGGGCGCGATCGCGGAGCGCCGAGAAATTGGGGAGTTTTCCGAGGGTCGCGACGGCCCGACGCAGCGCAGCGAGGCGCTCGGGCGTGAGCGGCGGCAAGAGATCGGTGGCAGACTCGACCGACGCGACGCGGGAGAGCGCGCGGATCTGGTTGGCCTTGTTGCGCGCCGCTTCGACGCCCTCCGCCATGGCGATCGCGTGCACCGGACTCGAGCCCTTGTCGCGCTCGATGAGCTTGAGGCCGCGCACGCTCTCTTGCGTCGCCGGCAAGAAGTCGACGTAGTTCGCGTCGAAGCGGAGCTTGAACGCCAGGTAGCCGCCGCCGAGGGTGAGCACTGTCGCGAGGGCGAGGATCGCGGAGCGCCCGCGGCGCACCACCGGCTCGAGCAGGTGCAGGCCGATGAACTCCTTGGCCGCGACGCGCTCCTTCGCGTTGATGAGCCGCGCGAGCGCGGGGCAGATGAAGAAGGTGAGCAGCACCATCGCCACGAGCCCGGCGCCGACGAGGTAGCCGAGCTGCTCGAAGGCCGTGAATTTCGTGGTCGCGACCGTGAGGAACGCGAGCACCGTGGTGCCGGCGGAGATGAGGATCGGCGGTCCGGTCTGGACCATGGCCGCGACGAGCGCCTCGCGCTGCCGCTTCCCGGAGCGCAGCTCTTCGGAGTAGCGCGACATGGAGAAGCACGCGAAATCGATGCCGATCCCCATCAGCACCGACACGAACGACGACGTGATGACGTTGAGCCCGCCGAACATCCCGTGCGCGAGCGCCGTCGTCGTGACCGTGCCGACGCCGAGCGGCACGAGCGCGAGCACCGAGAAGCGCCACGAGCGAAAGCCCACGAGCAGCAGGATGACGATGCCGATCGAGGTGCCCAGCGTCGCGTCGCGGAGCCCGCGATCGACCGCGTCGAGCTCGTCGGTGGCGACGCTCGGCAGGCCGGTGAGATCGCTCCTCACCGCCCCGTGCGGCACCGCGCGTACGATGCCGCGGACCTTGTCGATGAGCGGCTTCAGCTCGTAGCCCTCGGTGCCGGGCAGCACCGGAAACATCGCCACGACGTGGTACGCCTCGGTCGGCCCGACGAGGAAGCCCTGCTCATCGACGCGCATGCCGGCGGGCATCGCCTTGCGCGCGTCGGCGAACCCGAGCTCGGACGCCGCGTCACGCCCCGCGAGCTGCGCGTCGAGCGCGCGAAACATTTTCGCGAGGCCCGCGAGGCCCGCGCTCGCCGCCTTGGCAGCGGCATCGCCTTGGGCAGCGGCATCGCCCTTGGCAGCGGCATCGCCCTTGGCAGCGGCATCGCCCTTGGCAACGGCATCGCCCTTGGCAACGGCATCGCCCTTTGCCGCGCCCTCGCCCTCCGCCGCCGCGCCGCCGAGCGCGCGCGACATGCCGGTCTCGACCGCGCCGAGCCACGCGGGCAGTCCGCCGCCGACGAGCTCCGCGATGCGCGCCTCCTCACCGAGCGCGGCGAGCTGCTTCTGCATCGCCGCCGGATCGAACAAGAGCGCCACCTCGGCGAGCTCGCTGGGGCCGAGACGGCACAGCATGCGACCGCGAAACTCGGGCTCGCGCTCGAGCGCCTTGCACACGTCGTGAACGATGCGCCGCCGCTCTTGTGGCGTGCCTTCGCTGAGGACGAGCACCATTGCGTCCTGGATCCCGAACCGCTCGAAGAACGAGAGCAGGCGCGCCTGCTGCACGTTGTCTTCGGCCGACACCAGGGCGTAGCGCGAGGTGCTGAGCGGGATGTTCCAGGTGTAGGCGATCGAGGCGACCGTGAGCGCCAGCGCGGCGGCGACGACGAGCCACGGGCGGCGCACGCCGAACTCGGCGAACCACCGGAACCCATTGAACGGCTGCGCCTGCGGCGGCTCGCGCGGAGCGTCGGACATCGCGCGCCACGCTAGTGCCTCGATTCGATGGAATCGAGGGCAAAACCCGCGCGCCAGCCGTCGGCGATGCCGCGCGAGCGGTCAGCGATGCAGGCTCGCGCCGGCGCCGCGAGGTCGTCGAGCAGCGCCCTCCGCGATGCCGCGCGAGCGGTCAGCGATGCAGGCTCGCGCCGGCGCCGCGAGGCTCGCAGTAACCGCGCACGATGGCGAGCAGCGCGCTCAGATCGACGGGCTTCTGCAGGACGCGCGTCACCGCTTGGGCGGCCAGCATCATCTGCGCGTAGCCGGTGATGACGACGACGGGGACGCGCGACATCTCGGGACGCTTCTTGCGTGCGGCCTCGAGGAAGGCGTTGCCGCTCATCCGCGGCATCATGAGGTCGAGGAGGATGACGCTCGGGCGGCCGATGCTCTCGAGCTTCTCGAGCGCGTCCTGTCCGTCCTCCGCGGACTCGACGAGGTAACCCTCGCCCTCGAAGAGGTCGCGCATCATGTCGCGGACGTCGGGCTCGTCGTCGACGATGAGCACCAGCGGCGCGCGCGGTTCGGGCTTACGGAGCGCCGTCGTGGCCATCGCTCGGGAAGTAGGCACCGAGCCGCGAGCGCCAATCCGCGAGCTCGCGGGTCAGCCCGCGGACGCGCCGGCCCGCGCCTCGCGACGCGCGCGCACGAGCTCGATGACCGCGGGCATCACGCTGACGACGATGATCGCCAGCACGACGAGCTGGAAGTTGCGCTTGATGATCGGCAGGTTGCCGAAATAGTAACCGGCGAGGACAAAGCTCGTGACCCACGCCACGGCGCCGCCGACGTTGTAGGCGGCGAAGCGGCGGTACTCCATCTTGCCCATGCCCGCGACGAACGGCGCGAAGGTGCGGAGGATGGGGGCGAAGCGCGCGAACACGATCGTCTTGCCCCCGTGCTTCTCGTAGAAGCGCTGGGTGCGCTCGAGGTGCTGCGGATTGAGCCACTTCGGCTTGCGCTCGATGAGCTTCTCGCCGAGGCGCCGGCCGATCGCGTAGTTGGCCGCGTCGCCGAGGATCGCCGCGACGATGAGCAGCGCGATCGTCGGGCCCGGGGCGAGCGCCGAGCCGGGCATCGAGGCGATGGCGCCGCAGGTGAACAACAGCGAGTCGCCCGGCAAGAACGGCGTCACGACGAGGCCGGTCTCGCAGAACACGATGGCGAACAGCACGACATAGAGCCACGGCCCGAGCAGGTTCGAGCCATCGCGGAGCGCGACGTCGAGGTGGAAGAAGAGGTGAAGGAGGTAGCTCAGGGTGTCCACGTCGGGGCTCCTCGAGGATGCGGGAACTGTCGCCGATGCATTAGTCCCTGGGTGCGATCTGCGCCAACAATCTCGCCCACCCGGGGCCCACACGGCGCGCACGCGGGGCGCATGGGGGGGCGCAGTTTGGGGCGCTTGACCGCGAACGCCAGCCGGTCCACGCATCGCGCGGCGATGGCTCGCGTGGGGAAAAGAACGCTGATTTACCGCTGGCAGCGCTTCGCGTTCGCGTGCGCCTGCCTGCTCGTCGTCGGGTCGTGCAGCTCGGGCGATGACGGCGCACCGCGGACGGTGGCGAAGATCGTGAGCAGCCTGCCGCGCACCGGCAGCGCGAACGCCCAGACGACGAGCATCGTGAACGGGATCCGCATGGCGATCGAAGAGGCCGGCGGAAAGGCCGGCGCCCTCGCGATCGCGTACGAGGACTGGGACGACGCCTCGGCGCGCAAGGGCGACTGGGATCCGGAGGTCGAGGCCGCCAACGCCCACCGCGCGGTGGAAGACGCGGACGTGCTCGCGTACATCGGCACGTACAACTCGGGCGCGGCGAAGATCTCGATGCCGATCCTGAACCGCGCCTCGCTCGCGATGATCTCGCCGGCGAACACGTACACGGGCCTCACGAAGCCGGGGCTCGGGGAGCCGGGCGAGCCCGACATGTACCGGCCGACCGGCGCTGTGAACTACTTCCGCGTGGTCCCCGCCGACGACATTCAAGGGCGCGTGGGCGCCGAGTGGATGCGCGATCTCGGCGGCAAGACCGTCTATGTGCTCGACGATCGCGGCCTCTACGGCAAGGGGATCGCCGACGTGTTCTGCGCCGCCGCCGAGGCCGCGGGCATTCGCCTGCTCGGCCGGGAGGGCATGGATCCGAAGGCGCAGGAGTACCGCAGCTTGATGGCGAAGATCCGCAAGCTCGACCCCGACTTCGTCTACTTCGGCGGCACGACGCAGTCGAACGCCGGGCAGATCGCCAAAGACCTCGTGAGCTCCGGGCTGCGCGCGCGGCTCATGGTCCCCGACGGCTGCTTCGAAGAGGCGTTCATCGAGGCGGCCGGTCACCACGTGCTCGAGGGGCGCACGTTCGTGACCTTCGGCGGCGTGCCGGCCGATCGGCTCACCGGACGCGGCAAGACCTTCGTCGAGCGGTACCGCGCGAAGTACGCGGCCGATCCCGAGGGCTATGCGGTCTACGGCTACGTCGCGGCTCGCATCACGATCGACGCCATCGCGCGCGCGGGCAAACACGACCGCTCGGCCGTGCGGACCGCGCTCGCAGCCACGAAGGAGCTCGACGGCGCGCTCGGGACCTGGTCGTTCGACGAGCACGGCGACACGAGCCTGCTCACGATGAGCGGAAACGTCGTAAAAAACGGCAAATTCGAGTTCTACGGCCTGCTCGGTAGCGCAGTTGCCGCCAAGCCCTAGGCGCTGCCAAGCCCTAGGCGCTGCCAAGCCCTCGCCAGCGACCGCCCGCCCCACCCAGCCATGACCGTCGATCTCATCTTTCAGCAGCTGCTCATCGGCATCACCAACGGCATGGTCTTCGCGCTGATCGCGCTGGGCTACAGCATGGTGTACGGCGTGCTCGAGCTCATCAACTTCGCGCACGGCGACCTGTTCATGCTCGCGAGCTTCTTCGCGCTGACGCTGCTCGGCGCGCTCGGGGCGTCGAACGCCAGCCCCGGCCTGCTCGCCGTCGAGCTCGTCGCGGTCGTCGGCGCGTGCGCCCTGTTCGGCGCGGCCGTGAACGTCGGGCTCGAGCGCGTCGTGTATCGGCCGCTTCGCAACGCGCCGAAGCTCGCGCCGCTCGTCAGCGCCATCGGGCTCTCGTTCATCTTCCAGAACCTCGGGCTCTTCTGGGGCGCCTTGCCGATGGATGTGTTCGGCGGCGGCACGAAGGCAGCGGCTCCGAAGGCGTTCCCCGACCTGCTCCCGAACTACAACCTCTTCGGCGAGAGTTCCTCGTTCCGCCTCACGCCGAAAGATCTCGTGGTCATCGTGAGCTCGCTCGCGGTCATGGCCGCGCTCTACGCGCTCGTGAAGCACACGAAGCTCGGCAAGGCGATGCGCGCCGTGGCGCACGACCCGCGCGCCGCACGCCTCATGGGCATCGACGTCGAGCGGGTGATCGCCGCAACCTTCGCGATCGGCGGGGCGCTCGCGGGCTTCGGCGCGGTGATCTACGGCCTCTACATCAACACCGTGAGCTATCAGATCGGCTACCAGAACGGGCTCTACGCGTTCACGGCCGCGGTGCTCGGCGGGATCGGCAACATCGCTGGCGCGGTCGTCGGCGGGCTCGTCATCGGCATCGTGCGAGCCTTCTCGGATCAGCTGATCGGCGCGCAATGGCAGCAAGCCGTGCTGTTCACGATCCTGATCGTCATCCTCGTGTTCCGGCCCTCGGGCCTGCTCGGCGCGCACGCCCCGGAGAAGGTCTAGTGGCTACCGAACCAGCGACGAAGGGCGCAGCGCCCGCGGCCACGCCGTCCGCGACGCCCGCAGAAACGCCGTCCGCGACGCCTGCGGGCACGGCGCCTGCGCCTGCCGGCAAGAAGAACCTGCTCGGCCTCATCGTCCTCGCGCTCGCGGTCATCTACCCGCTCGCGCCGTTCATCGACTGGGGGCTCGCGGCCATCGGCGCGCCCGCGGCGAACCTCGATCGCCACCTCGTGAGCATTTTCGTGTTCGCGATGCTCGCGCTCGCGCTGAATCTGCAGGTCGGCTACGCGGGGCTGCTTCAGCTCGGAATCAGCGCGTTTTTCGCGATCGGCGTGTACACCGCCGCCATCCTCACGGTCGCGAAGTATCCCTTCCAGCTCGAGCTGTGGGGCGCGCTCGTCGCCGCTCCGATCGCCGCAGCGGGGGCGGGCCTCCTGCTCGGCGCGCCGACCTTGCGGCTGCGCGGCGACTACCTCGCCCTCGTCACGCTCGGGTTCGCCGAGGTGATGCGCGTCTTGCTGCTCAACCTCGAGAGCGTGACCGACGGGCCGCGCGGCTTGAACCCGGTGCCTGCGCCCTGGCTGCCGTCGACCGTCGAGTCGCTCGCCGGAAGGGCCGCGACCACGGGTCACCTGCACCAGCTCGTCATCTACTACACGGCGCTCGGTTGCCTCGTCGCGCTGGTCGTCGTGTTCCGCAACATCGAGAAGAGCCGCCTCGGTCGCGCCTTCGTCGCCTTGCGCGAAGACGAGCTGGCGTCGGCGTGCGTCGGGCAGAATCCGTCGCGCATCAAGCTCATCGCCTTCGCGGGCGGCGCGGCGGTCGCGGGGCTCGCGGGCGCGCTCTACGCGACGAACCTGACGACCACGGCCGAGCCGAACACCTACGACTTCAACTACAGCGTGATGGTGCTCTGCTGCGTCATCATCGGCGGGCTCGGCAGCGTCCGCGGAGCCTTGCTCGGCGCCGCCGTGCTGGTCGGCTTCGACAACGTGGCTTCGCCGATGCTCACGCGCTGGATGCAAAAGTCGGCGGGCAGCGACACGGGCAACGTGCTGCTCACGTTCAGCAACTGGCGCTGGATCATCTTCGGTACGGCGCTGGTCCTCATGATGCGCTACCGGCCGCGCGGGCTCTGGCCAGCCGAGCGGCGGCGCGAGCATGACGGCGACGCGCAACCCGCGCGCGCGCAGGAGGGCAGCGCATGACGAGCGCGCACGAAGGCACCGCAGCGGAGAGCCACGAGAAGGTCGCGGAGAGCCGCGAGAAGGTCGCGGAGAGCCGCGAGGAGGTCGCGGAGAGCCGCGAGAAGCTCGTCGAAATCCGGGGCCTCACCGTGCGCTTCGGCGGGCTCACCGCCGTCGACGCGGTCGACCTCACGATCGCGAAGGGCAGCATCAGCGCGGTCATCGGCCC